>JBDNFT010000283.1:0-7432 GCA_041689695.1 Planctomycetaceae bacterium
ACCAGTGGTAGCGGATCTTCGACCGAGAACAGCAGCAACGACTGGTCGTATTCCGGCAGCGGTGGTTATTCACTGGGCGGTTTCACCGGCACGATCAAAGAATCCGGCGGTAACGGTGGTGGTTCAAATTCGACGGTGTACGCCAAATTGGACATCGGTGGCGACTGGTATACATCCAGCGGCAGTGGTGGCGGTTCAAGCAATTCGACCAGTGACTGGTCCTATTCCGGCAGCGGCAGTTATTCAGCTGGCGGAGTCGGTGGTACGATGAAGCAATCGGGCAAGGTGCATTCCGGTTACGGCTACAACTGGGGTACAACGCTGAACGTGGTTGAAAATCAATGGGAATTGTCCAGCGGTAGCGGCGGTAGTTCTGACAGTGCAAATGACGACTTCAGTTACTCTGGCAGCGGAGGCTATTCCTATGCCACCACAGGCGGCACAGTCAGCGGCAACATCAAGGAATCAGGAAATAGTCATTCGGGCTATGACTACGGCACGACTTCGACCGTCTCCAGTGGCGGCTGGCAGGATTCGGGCAGCGGGTCGTACGGGGCGAATGGCGGCTTTAGTTGGGGCTACTCGGGCGGCGGCAGCTATGCCAGGAATGGCGTGAGCGGGACGATCAAGGAATCCGGGAGTGAAGGCTCCTCGTATCACTATTCAGAGAATTCTGATCTGGTTCTCGGTTCATTCTGGCTGTTGAACAGTGCCAGCGGTGGTGGTTCAGAACAGACCAGCAGTGTATCGTCGTATTCCGGCAGCGGCAGTTATTCACGAGGCGTCTCGGGCGGAACCGTAAGCGGTAAAATTACGGAAGATGGTTCGACGGATTCTGGCCATAACTACAACTGGGAAGAGCAAAAGAATCTGACCACTGGCGTCTGGAGTCTGACCAGCGGCAGTGGCGGCAGTCATTCCAGTGACACTTCGAACTGGGCGTATTCGGGCAGTGGCGGTTATTCGTACGGCGTGACGGGTGGCAGTGTCGGCGGGACGATTCAGGAAGCGGGCAGTGACAATTCAAACTACGGTTATGGGACGACCTCGAATGTCAGCAGCGGAGCATGGCAGACCTCAGGCAGTGGCGGTGCAGGCGGAGGTGGCTTTGATCTGCATTCGTATTCTGGCAGTGGTTCGTATGCGCGTGATGTGAACGGCACGACAGTCGATGGCACCGTCACGGAAAGTGGCGACAACGGCTGGGACTATAGCTACGGCACCAATTCCACACTGGCGACTGGTGCTGCAAATTGGTCCACATCGGGCAGCGGTTCACAGTCAACGCACGCCACATCGTCGTATTCGTATTCGGGAAGCGGCTCGTCGTCCAACAGTTCTGGGCATCAATCAATAGACGAACATGGCAATCAGGGCGGTTCGGCGTACACGAGTGCCGACTGGATTTACACGAATGGCTGGGTGATGACACAAAGCGACCGCTCCGGAGGCAGCGACAATGGGAGTGGCTACACATGGCATTCGGACAGTTCTGGAACTTATGATTCCACGAGCGGTGATTCCAGCAATGGCAGCCATTCGCACGGCGAGTCGAGCAACTCGGCGGACGTGACCCAGAATTCTCACAACACAACCGGTTATGACTACAGCACGACATACGGCAGCAGTACCGCATCATCAAGTGGCAGTGGTTCGTCAAGTGGCAGTGGTTCGTCAAGCGGCAGTGGTTCGTCAAGCGGCGGGACAACGAGTGGTCCAACGGAGACCGGAAGTTCATGGGGATCGTCCACAGCCGATGGCAGTGCCACGTATGTGAGCGATGGCACATATACATATGATTCCTGGTCCAACGGTGGTGGCACGAGTCGCACGGATCACATGGGCAGCACGAGCCACATGAACTCGAATGACACGTATGACTACAGCTATGCGTGGAACACGCCGGCTGGCAGTAGTTCGAGCAGTGGCAGCGGTTCCGCGTCGAGCAGCGGCACTAACCATGTGACGGGCTCCATGACCATGACGATGGGTAGCGACTGGAGCTGGAGCGAGACCTCCGGCGGCAGCGGCTCCAGCAGCGGATCTGGCTCGGGTTCCAGCAGCGGCAGTGGCGGCGGTTCCGGATCGTCCTCCAGCAGCAGCGGCAGCAGCACATGGACCAGCAGTTCGTCGTACAGCACCATCGTCAACTACAGCGGCTGGTACTCCGGTGCCTTCCACCCCGGTGGTGCAGGTTTTGGAGGCGGACCGTCAAGGACGGGGACGACTGGAACTGGAACCAGCACGACTGCTTACACAACGACTAGCGGATCCTCGTCCGGGGGAACAACGACGAGTAGCGGCGGAACTGCCAACGGGGCGGCGTACCAACAGACGAGTGACGGAACACAAACGGGCAATACCACTACGACGGATTCAAACGATGGCGGTGCTGGCGCCACATCCAGTGCCCCCGGGAATGGCTCGCCCGCCAGTGGAAACTCAATAAAGCCGCATGATCGCCCAACGAATGATGGTGGTCCAAGTGTAGGCGGCGCGGTGGGCAAGGCCATAGGTGGCGCCGCAGCTGGCGCAGCTGGAAACAGCCTGGTCCCACCTGGAGTAAACGCCGGCGTGCATAGCCTTCACCCGTTTTACGCAGATAACAAAACGTTTCGCGGAAAGCCATCGGTGCCGCTGAACCGTGGCTGGACGCTCGCGCAGATACAAGAACAACGAAAAATAGCATTGGATGCAGTGAAGAAAAATGCAGCACGAGCTTTAGCCAAGGCAGGAACTCAAGCTGAACAGGAAGCTCTCAAGCAGGTGGCATTACAGGGGGCAAGAGCAAAGCTTTTGGCAGGCGCTATGGCGCGTCTATTGGTACGCCGTGCATTGATGGCGATATCTATTATCGGTGTTGGCGCAGCGGTGGCCGATGGAATTAAGATTGGTGCACAGATTGCCGAAGAAGATTGGAATGCCAAACTCGCTGAAATAAATCGGCGATCATGGCAGAAGGCGATTGACTTTGTTCAGAACTATATATCGAAAGGGATCGCTGACGGAACAATTGATCCAAGCAAGCTGACGGAAGCCGAGTTCAACGCGGCCCTCACGATATTCCTGAACGAAGCACAAGCGCAGTACAACTTGGAGCAAAATGGAGTCAAGGGAGCCAATCTCAACCACGCAGCCATGGGATTTGATGCACGAATGCGAGGAGAAAACCCTTGATGTTCAATGAGAATCTGAATCTACAGATTTGTTGGTTTTGTGGACTGAAACCACAAGCCGGGCAATTTAAAGTTGGGTGGCCGTTGCGTGAAATGATGGTGAATGGAACATGTTTTCCAGAACCAGAATTTATAACGAATGTGTATCGCAATGAAGGTGCAGTGATTTGTCAAAGTTGTCTTTCTGAGTTTGATAAAGTGATGCTGACGACCGAATACGTAACTCGCCATGAATTATGGCTGGATAATTGGCGTTCTGAAGTTTGTGATGTTGAGATGCGCATGATAACCGTGAAAGAGATGACATTTCATATCGGATGCTGGTTTGGTCTCTACCCAATGCTACACGATACATCGGGCACGTACAGTCATAGTACAGAGGAATTGATCCTTCGCGGATGGCGGTTTTCAGCACCTTTGGGGGAAGTAGAGTTGTCAGTGATCCGTGCAAATTCTCCCACTTCAATGCCACCAAGTTCCGATATTTCACCCGAGGTTCAAGAATACTTGGGAGCGATCATATCCGTAGCAGACGGTAGTACGCGAGTTGAAGTCATATCTCATATTGCGAAAATGAGAGCATTTATTTGCGACGTGACTGCTGTAGTCGTTTTCGCAACGTAACGGCAATTTGGTCAAATGCGTGAATCCTATGAATTCGTGCAGCAATTATTTCGCAGCGGACAAACTGATCAACAGCGGGCTCCCCGAGAATATCGCTTCCGGAATGGATTTGCTCAGTCGTGATACGTATGCCAGTTCGGTCTATTCCAAGTATCTGCTTGGACGCGTCCATGAATTTGGCATCGGCGTTCAAAAGGATCACGATCGAGCTCGTCTGTATTACCTTGATGCGATGAACAGTGAAGATCTAATCGAACAGGATTACCTCGCATCGCAATTCTCGCATGACACCCATGGACCAGAAATCGTTGATCTGCAACCCATGTGGTTCCGGAAAAACTTAGACAAGGGTTCTGAAAACGCGAAGTATGACCTCGGGCTCTGTTACCAGCAAGCAATTGGAGTTGCCTTGGACCTGAATCAAGCAGTTCATTTTTTTAAAATGAGTTTCGCCAACGGAAATTGGAATGCAGCAGCAGTGTTAGCTAACCTCTATGAAGAACTGGGGGGACATGAAGCTGACAGACTGGCGGCTCTGGAATTCGCTGCTTCGCATGGGGACGGCGACTCGTTATATCAACTGGCAGTGATTTATCGTGAAGGGAAATGTGTGGAAGCTGACCTGGATCGATCCATGACGCTGCTGGCAAAAGCCGTGAAAGAAGGGCTTCATGCGCTTGCTCAATTGGATTTGGCGACTTTTGAACTCAATCCGAACTCTGCGTATTATGCACCAAGACAAGGAGTAACTCATCTGGCCGATCTACTTCGACGAAATCAGAAGTATAGACTGGACGTCAAAGTGATGTCAGATGTTTGTTGGAGACTTGGTCGATGTTGGTTAACCGGCACTGCAGTTGAAAAGAATGATCAACATGCCATGATGGCATTTCGGCTTGCTGCGACCTTTGGGCACGAAGAAGCAACGGACGAATTCTGGTTGTTGCATGAATCTTTGGAGAACGACGTGGATGTGGAGCTGCTTTCGGGCGAACAGTTCTACGAATCAACTTCCTTTCTTATCGAACAACTGAAAGACTACAAGAACGATGACGATCAGACGTGGGATTGACGGACCACATGAATTGAATCGTACGATCGAATCGTCAGGTTCTTCGGTACGCAATTCATGCTGACCGCCAAGTTATACGAGTTGTTTGTCCGCGTCGGTGAAGGGCCACTTTCACGTTTTCACAGATACACCCAGCTCAGACAATCTCACGCAACTGATGGACCCGTTGAAATAGTTCTTTCAGGTACGGTTCGTAGTGCTTCCATCGGGCTTTGCTGGTTTGATAAAGCGGCTGCCGAGCTTGCGAGACGCTGGCGGTTCGGACGATACCCTGCGTTAGAGTATGATCTAGGCAGGCGTCATCCCATGGGAGTCCGATCCAGTCCAGCATCCGCCGCGTTTGCAATTCACAGTCCGCGAGTGTGTCTTCATAGGACACGGACAGAATTCGTCCGGGTAGTAACAGATTCCAGTGGTCCATGAGTCGATGATGCTGCTCAAAGCGATGGATCAGGTAGTTGTCGTCGTTTGACCATTTCACGGCCTTGAAACTCGTGATTAAGCAGGACAGGGCGATGTCACGCGGGTCGCGTGTGCAGTAGATAAACCGGGCCTTCGGGAACAAAACGGCCAGCCAGCCAAGGTACATGTAGTTTTCCGGCATCATGTCGATAACTCGTTGAGTCTTCGAATTGTAACGCTGCAGTTCCGAGAGATGCTCTTCAGCAAAGGTCTCAACCATTTGCTGCGTGATCTGCGACAGACACTGCGGTGCAGGAACCTGCAGTTTTAGTCGCGATGGTAGCGATTCAAAAGTGCGGGATGCAAGGCGAAGTTCTCCAGCTCCGTGAATCTCAGGATGGGCCGCAAGAATTTGCTCCGTCAATGTCGTACCTGAGCGGGGTAGTCCAATGATGAACACCGGCCGCTCGGATTGTGATCCCCATCCCGTTTTTGATTGCATGAAGGAGGGTGTAAAACTCTGCAGAATTCCATCCACGAATCGCTCGTGCTTTTCGGTGGAATAGCCTTCGCCCTGGCTTTCGTGCCACAGCTTTTGTGCGAGATTGGCGCGGCGAAACTCCTGTGTCGCGGCTGCATAATCCTTCTCGCGATCAAGTAAGTGAGCCTTGGCAAATCGCAGGGCTCCTTCCTGTTTTCCGGACATCGAAACGGTCTTCAGAATTCGGTCGATTGAATCCCGGTCGTCCTGCGTGATTTGCGATTCGTGGTGTATTGCCAGGTTGACGTATGCCGGAACTGCGTCGGGGTTTACAGCGATCGCCTTGCGAAACCATTTAAGCGATTGCTCGGGTTGGCCTAGTTCATCGTAGATCTGACCCAGATGGTTCATCGTTTCTGAATCATGGGGCTGGAGTTCGAGCGATTTTGTGTAGTACACAATAGCCTCGGCATGCTGAAAATCCTCGACCAGAGATCCGGCGAGATTCGCGTGAAATACGGCGTTCACCGGGCCAAGTCGAATGGCCTGTTTGTAGTTTTCAATTGCTTCCGGAATTCGATCAAGCGTTCTTAATGTACTGCCAAGATTATTCCAGTAGCCCGCGTTCGTCGGCGTGAGTTTCGTCGCATTTTCGAACGCCCGCAGCGCGAGATCGGGCTGCTTGTTGTCGAGGAACGCTAAACCAAGACAATTGTGTGTTTCTCCATCCTGCGGAGCCAATGCGACTGCGTCTCGACCTTCGGCCACGGCTTTGGAGACATCACCCGATTGCCGCAGTGTTTCCGCGTAGTGAGCGCGAATGATTCCGTCCCGTGGAGCCAACCTGACGGCCGATTCCATGCGTCTCAGCGCCCTATGGTATTGCCCTCTGCGAACGGCAATGGTCCCCAGAATATGGAGACATTCGGCAGAGGGACCGTATTGTTCCATCTGCCAAAAACACGTGAGTTCAGCCGCGTCAAGATGGCCTCGCCCCAGATCTCGATATGCTTCTGACAACCAAGACTTGTCGGCATGAACTTCTCTTAATGCGACTGGTCTGGCTGAGTCACGGAGTTGGTAAGACTCCGGGTCGATTTGCTCGGAGGTTGTGATATGAAATGGCGAATTCATAGACGTTTCAGTTCAGGAAATATGGCCCGATGATGGAATAGCTGGAAGCCGACAGCTATTCTGCTGTGGTTCGATGAACGATTCCAGCGATCCTGACACAATTTCCGTTTGAATACGATGGCGAATCGTATTTGATATGTTTGCCGTCCTCCAAGAAACGCAGGCCCCATGACACAACCAGAACGACGCATTGTTTTGGGAACCGGAACCGGCCGATGCGGCCTGGCGAGTCTAACCAGACTGCTTAGCACTCAACCTGGAACAGCCGTCAGTCATGAGCAGCCTCCGTTGTTGCCTTGGATTCCAGACCCGTCCAGACCGGGCATGAAGGAACGTTTCCGACGAATGTCGGACGAGCGTCCGCATCCGGTGATCGGCGATACCGCTTCGTTCTACCTTCTTTATGCTCGACAGATCCTGACAAACCTGCCAACGGCTCGAATTGTCTGCCTGAAGCGAAATCGAGAGGAGGTTGTCGAGAGTTTTTGTACGTACCTCGACAAATCACATCCGATCGCGATCGATCATTGGTCTCGTGTTCCC
>JBDNFT010000284.1:0-2261 GCA_041689695.1 Planctomycetaceae bacterium
CGAATCAATATCCTGATTCGAGACCGCTGAGTAATCCGTACCGAGGACGCTCAGCAATGGTCGCGCGCATGTTGCTGCAGCGACCGCAATGGAGATCCTTGAATGAACTGGCCTCCGCGATGGAAGTTGCGGGTGAAACACTTTCTATCGCCCAGGTCTCCAAGGCAGTCAAGGCGCTGAAGGAAGACTTAATGGTCGTGAAACGTGATGGCGCTATCGAGTTAGTCGATCCTCTGCGTTTGCTTGACCAACTCGGGAAAAACTGGCGAAAACCGCAAATCAACGGAAGGCTCGCCTTCAGGATCCTAAAGGGCTTCGACTGGGTTCGGTCATACAATTCGGAACGAATACTCCGATGGTCCGTGACTGGTGAATCTTCTGTCGCAAACTACGCCACGTTTTCACAAGCCGGGCCACTGCGTCTTGCCGTGTCGAGCGTGGCTTTGGCGAAAGCTCTTTTGAGAGGCCAAGCGCAGGAAGAGACCATTGCAAGCCTTGCAGACATCGAGTTGTTGGAGACAGATTCCCCTGGAATCTATTTCAGCAGCGAGACGGACAAAGACGGCATCAGATGGGCAAGTCGGTTGCAGACATGGCTGGAACTTCAAAACGGAGACGCCCGCCAGCAAGACGCGGCAAGAGACTTGCGGACACAAATCCTCAAGGAGATTCCCCGTTGAGCAAGGTTGTACTTGATGATCCGCTGTGGCCACATTTCGAACCGCTTTGGAAAGATCTGTTGCTGACCGAGGCAAAAGCACTGCAAGTCGCAGGTGGCTATGGACTTTTCCTGAAGCAGCGATTCTTGATCGAGAATCGCGATGTGCCGATTGTGATTCCTCTTGAGCGATGGCGAGATAACGGTCCAAGAGCAACTAAGGACCTGGATCTTGTTCTTTAGCCTTGATCTGATCGGAACTCCGGAACGTCATCAGAACATTCTGAAGGCTTTGGAGAAGAACGATTTTCAGGTCAGTGAGAAACCGTCTGGCAAACGATGGCAGTTTGTGAAACTCCTCAAACATGATCGTTTGGTGCTTGTTGAGCTGCATGCACCATTGCCAGAAGACGGGAATCCGCAAATAGTCGTAGATAGGCAGAGAGTCAAACATAAGCCATCGCTCGGAGAAGCAGGAATTCATGGTCGCACGAACCCGGAGGCCGCCGGGTGTGATCTGTTTCCATTTCGGTTTTCTCTGGGTGGAATTCAGGCGACGGTCGTCAATCCCGTCACGTGGAGCGTCATGAAACTGACGGCAATGCATGACAGATGGACCGGTTCTCAGGACTCTGAAGCGAACGAGGAAACGCGGAGTTTCGCACAACAGCAGGCGATCAAGCATGCTCAGGACGTTTGCCGCGTGATAGCCTCAATGACTCGCGATGAGAGCGACACAGCGAGCGCCGTGTGTGACGCTCTCCGGGAACGTCCGGCCTTTCGGATAGCTGTCACGATTTGGAACGATGCGTTTGTAAACGACAGAATTCCGGCAGTCTTGTCCGCAAAGGTAAACTGGCTGCCAGAAGATTTTGAAGTAATTCAGAGTGTCGGTTCCCGTTGGTTTCTGTGATTCGATACGGAAGCGGTGAGGCAAACAATGAAAGCGATCGAGTTTCAGTCCACGATTCACGATGGGAAGATTGCGGTTTCCGAATCATCTGGTTTGAAGGCGGAGCCGGCGAAACTGTCCGCCGCGAACTGCTGAAACAGGCCGACGTTCATACTTTGCTGCGACTGCCGACCGGGATTTTTTACGCTCAGGGAGTCAAAGCCAACGTCCTGTTCTTCGACCGCAAACCGGCACAGGAAACGCCTTGGACAAAGCAACTCTGGATCTACGACCTGCGAACGAACAGGCATTTCATGCTTAAGGAAAACACGCCAAAACGCAGCGACCTTGTTAATTTCGTCGCATGACACCAAAAACCGCCACAAACGCAAAGCGTCCGAGCGATTCAAGTCCTTCACGTATCACGTATGAAGCGTTGACTAAGCGGGATAAAATCAATCTGGACATCTTCTGGCTCAAAGACGACGCCCTCGAAGAATCCGCCAACCTCTCCGCTCCGGAAATCACTGCTGATCTGGAAATCACTGCTGATCTGGAAGCCGCCCTCGAACAATTCGCCACAATTGCTGAGGACTTGAAATAGGCGACCGTCAAAAGTAAAGAGCCCCGAAAACACCAATGTTTTTCGGGACTCTGCGGATTTGTTCGCACATCTTCGGTGCGTAGAATTACCCCGTAGGGACTCGAACC
>JBDNFT010000285.1:0-3488 GCA_041689695.1 Planctomycetaceae bacterium
ATACGGGCGCGAAGTTCGCCTGGATTGTTCGATTTGTACATCACGTCTTTTTCTTCGCAGATGCCGTTCTTCCACAGATTGAACAGCGAATCGTCCAGCAAAATCATGCCGAACTTGCGACCCGTCTGAATCGAACTGTTGATGCGAAACGTCTTGCCTTCACGAATCAGGTTCGCGATCGCCGGTGTGACGACAAGTTGTTCATATGCCGCCACCAGCCCTTTTGGCTTGCGTGGCAGCAGGGCCTGACTGAGAATCCCAATGATCGCGTTGGCCAACTGCGTGCGAATCTGTTCCTGTTGGTTTGTCGGGAACACGTCAATGATACGGTCGACAGTACCCTGAGCCCCGGTGGTATGCAGCGTACCGAACACCACGTGGCCCGTTTCGGCCGCTGTGATCGCCGCGGAAATCGTTTCAAGGTCTCGCATTTCCCCCACGAGAATCACGTCCGGGTCCATTCGCAGCGCTCGTCGCAGGGCTTCCGGGAAACTCGGCACGTCCACACCGATCTCGCGTTGATTGATAGTGGACTTCTGATGATCATGGTAGTATTCGATCGGGTCTTCCAGCGTGATGATATGGTGATCCATATTATGGTTCATCCAGTTGATCATCGATGCCAGACTGGTCGTTTTTCCAGAACCCGTGGGACCGGTAACAAGGAACAAACCGCGAGGACGCTGAATCAGATCCTTCACGACCGGTGGCAGTCCAAGTTGTTCGAACGTGAGGAATTCGTTTGGGACTCGGCGAAGCACCATCCCGATCATGCCGCGCTGTTTGAATACGGCGAGGCGGAATCGGGCCTTATTGCCAAACGCAAAACCGAAGTCGGTCCCGCCACGTTCCTGAAGTTCCTGTTGAATACGTTCGGGCGTAATACTCTTCATCAGGTTGGTGGTATCTTCGGCTGTCAGCGTGCGAGTTTCCAAACGCACCATGTGGCCGCCTGAACGCACCACTGGCGGCTGCCCGACGGTGATGTGCAGGTCACTGACTTTTTCTTTCACCACTGTTTCCAGTAGTTTATCGATCTGAAAATTACGTCCGCCAGCAGGTTGGGACATGGAGAAACCTTGAAAGAGTTTTCAGTGGTCAGTGGTCGGTAGTCAGTAGTCAGTTTTCGTGTGTTCTTACTGAACACTGAAAACTGCCAACTGAAGACTTTCCTCAATGTCCGCCTTTGGATAATTTGTAAACTTCTGCCAGCGAGGTCATGCCGGAGTAGGCTTTGTCTTTCGCGTCTTCGACCAGTGTTCGCATTCCCAGCAGTCTGGCCTGGCGACGAATGTTTTGAGCAGGTTCGCTGTTGAATGCCATTTCGCGCAGGGTACTGTTCATCGTCATCAATTCAAAGACCGCCCGACGACCTTTGTATCCCGTATGTTTACAATTGTTGCAACCTTTGCCTTTGCACCATTGGCCTTCTTCCAGTTCGTCGGGAGTTATGTTGAATATGTCCACTTCTTCTGGCGACGGTTGATATGGCTCTTTACATTTTGGGCAGACAACTCGTACAAGTCGCTGAGCCATCACGGCCATCAGAGAACACGCCACAAGGAACGGCTGCACGCCCATGTCGATCAAACGCGTGATTGCACCCGGAGCATCGTTGGTGTGCAGCGTGCTGAATACCAAGTGTCCCGTGAGCGATGCCTGAATGGCCATTTCGCCAGTTTCTGTATCGCGAATTTCGCCTACAAGAATCGCGTTGGGGGCCTGTCGCAGCATCGCTTTAATAATACGGGCAAAGTCCAGACCGATGTTATGTCGGACTTCTACCTGATTGATACCGGGCAGGTAGTATTCCACTGGGTCTTCGGCCGTAATGATCTTGCGGTCTGGTCGGTTGAGTTCTCCCAGAGCACTATAAAGCGTCGTTGTTTTACCGGAACCCGTCGGACCCGTGACGAGGAAAATACCGTTTGGCCGACGAATAATATTCTGAAAGGTCCGATAGTTATCGTCGCTGAACCCTAAGCTGCGAATGCCGACCTTGATGTTATCGCGGTCCAGAATACGCATCACCACTGCCTGACCGTGGTTTGTCGGCAGAATGGAAACTCGCAGGTCAAATTCCTTATTTCCTGCCCGAGTTTTAATACGTCCGTCCTGTGGGCGGCGTTTTTCGGAAATGTCCATCTTGCCCATGATTTTGAAACGCGAAACCAAGGCACCCAGCAGTCGTTTGGGCGGACTGTCGCGTTCGAGCAGGACACCGTCGATGCGGTATCGAATGCGTACGCGGTCTTCGAAGGGCTCAATGTGAATATCGCTGGCTCGTTCTTTGACGGCTTCGGAAATGATGAGGTTGGCGAGTCGAATAATCGGCGCGCTGTCGTCTTCGTCGCCCTGCATGGCGGCGGCCGCTTCAACGGAGGTGAAGTCGATCTGAGTTTCGGTAAATTCCGAAATCATCGAGTCCACGGATTCCGTTTCCGATTGGCCGTAGTGGCGATTGATGGCCGCCTGGATCGCTTCCATCGGGGCCATCACAGGCCGAATTTCGCGATTTAGGACGAAACGAAGTTTGTCGATGACTTCAATATTGTTGGGATTGTGCATCGCGATGACGACAGATTCACCTTCAGATTCAATAGGAATCACGATATTTTCGCGGGCCATCGATTCTGTGACCAGTTCGATGACGGAGTTTGGAATTTGGCGGCCGTCGAGTTCGATGTATTCGTAGCCAAATTCTGCGGCCTGTGCCTGACCGAGATCTGCGGCGGAGATGTAGCCCAGTCGCACGAGCGCATCTTCGACGGGGAGGCCGAGATTTGCCGCCATATTGCGGGCTTCTTCGAGCTGTGATTCCCCAATTGTTCCATCATTTACGAACTGATTCAGCCAGTCATCCATTGAGAACTCCGAGGCGACAGCGTCGCGAATGTGTTGTAATCAGCCGATAGGCAGTACTTCGACTTTATCACGATTCTCTCATTTCTGAATAGCAAAACAAGAGTCAAGATGCCAGTAAGTAGCGATCCGTGGTGGTTTTATGTGGCCTCAGACGGCCAGACCGGGTCTGTTCGGAAGTCAGCGAGTGTTTGTGAGAGCCGAACGCGCTAGCGTCGGGTTGTTCGCTGGCAGAACAATGTTTGTGACATGGCCCGAGGCTAGCGCCGGCGGCTCAGGCAATCACGAGCATTTTCATTGGAATACCGGAGCCGGTCAGCGGAAAATGCACCATACCAGCGCAATCAACAGAATCAGTGCAGTCAGATACACCCACCGCGGCTGGGTCGAGGTTTGGCGGAACTCACGAGTTGGCAGTTCGCCGCAGCGAGGGCATTGGTGAGCGATCTCGAGCATTTCGCAACCGCAGTTTGAACACTCGATGGTGGGTTCTTCGTCCGCGAAGTCTTCGTCGTCTTTCAAGTCCGCATAGACGTCGTCGTCTTCGCCGTAGAAATCGTCGTCAGAATCGTCAAAACGCGGCATGGGTGTGACTTGAGTAGCGAAACTCGTCAAGAGTTTCGGCA
>JBDNFT010000286.1:0-3133 GCA_041689695.1 Planctomycetaceae bacterium
ATGGACGCCGATACCTACAACCACATGTTTACGCTGCACGGCGCGATCATGACGTTTCTGTTCATCATTCCCAGCATTCCCGCTGCTCTGGGCAACTTTGTCCTGCCACTGATGTGCGGAGCAAAAGACGTCGCCTTTCCTCGCATGAACCTGGCAAGTTTCTACCTGTGGGTGTTCGGAGCCGTGTTTCTGGTCGCCGCGATGGGACTGAACGGGCTCGACACCGGCTGGACTTTCTACACCCCCTACAGCACCACGACCAACTCCAGCGTCATCAGCGCGACAATGGGCGTGTTCATTCTAGGATTCAGCTCGATCTTCACCGGGATCAATTTCATCGCCACCGTTCACACGATGCGTCCGAAAGGCATGACGTGGTTTCGTATGCCATTGTTTCTCTGGTCTCTCTACGCAACTGCCATCATTCAGGTATTGGCGACGCCCGTTCTCGGCATTACTTTGTTGCTGCTGATCGCCGAACGTGTCGCTGGTATTGGCATCTTTGATCCGGCACTCGGGGGCGACCCTGTGCTGTATCAGCACTTCTTCTGGTTTTACTCGCACCCGGCCGTATACATCATGATCCTGCCGGCGATGGGGATTATCAGCGAGCTGATTTCCGCATTCAGCCGCACGCGAATCTTTGGATACCGCTTTCTGTGTTACAGCAGCGTCGCCATTGCTCTGTTGGGTTTTCTCGTCTGGGGGCATCACATGTTTACCAGCGAATCGGCCATGGCTGCGGTCATTTTCAGTGCGCTCACCTTCAGCGTGTCCATTCCTTCGGGCATTAAAATCTTTAACTGGCTGGCGACGCTGTACAAGGGATCGATTTCACTCACGACACCGATGTGCTTCGCGCTGTCGTTTATCGTGCTCTTTGCGTTTGGCGGGCTGACCGGCTTGTTTCTAGGAGCACTTGCCACCGACGTGCATCTGCACGACACGTATTTTGTGGTGGCTCATTTTCATTACGTGATGATGGGCGGAACACTGATGGCGTTTATCGGAGGTCTGTTTTACTGGTGGCCGAAGATGTTCGGACGAATGTATAACGAATTCTGGGGACGGACGTCGTGCCTGGTGATTTTCATAGGTTTCAACTGGACGTTCTTTCCCCAGTTCCTGCTGGGAACCAGAGGGATGCCTCGGCGCTACTACAATTATCAGCCGGAATTTCAGGGACTGCATGTCGTATCCACGATTGGAGCGTTCGTTCTGGGCGTCGGCTTGATGATCTGCGCCGCCGTATTGATTCATTCCCTGTTCCGTGGCCGCAAGGCACCGCCGAATCCGTGGGGCGTCGCGACGATGGAATGGCAGACGACGTCTCCGCCGCCGGTGCATAACTTTGAACACACGCCCGATGTGACCGATCCTTACGATCTGGAGGACTTCGAACTGATTGAAGACACTGGAAACTATGAGCGCGGGCGATCGAAGTCTTCCGTCGCGGAGGCAGCCTTATGATTGCCGAAGCCGCTGCCGCTGCCGCACATTCGTCCTCCCGTTTTCGAGCACATCATTTCGAAACCGCACAACAGCAATATGCCGCCGCCAAACTCGGAATGTGGCTGTTTTTGGTGACGGAAGTACTCTTCTTCGGAGGACTGTTCGTCGCGTACGCCGTCTTTCGCACGCTCCACCCGGAAGCCTTTGTGAACTCAGCCGAGTTACTGGATACGCGGCTGGGAGCGATCAACACCGTGGTGTTACTATTCAGCAGTTTGACAATGGCATGGGCCGTCCGCTGCAGCCAGCTCGGCCAGCAACGCGGTTTGATTTTGTGCCTGAGCCTGACGCTGATCGCCGCCTGCCTGTTCCTGGGCATCAAGGGCATCGAGTATTCGCACAAATGGCATGAAGGGCACCTGTGGGCGTCGCAATATGCCGCAGGTGAAGCAAGTGCGGCTGGAGTCTTCGACCGAGCCGGAACGTTCTTCAGCATCTATTTTGCCATGACCGGCCTGCATGCGATTCACATCCTTGCAGGCATGGGCGCGATTGGATGGGTGCTAAAGAGATCGCTGCGTGGCGACTTCGGGCCGAACTATTTCACTCCTGTCGATACCGTGGGGCTGTATTGGCACCTTGTGGACCTTGTCTGGATCTTCTTATTTCCACTGCTTTACCTGATTGGTTGAACAGAGACTCAGCATGAATAACTCACCGACAGCATCTGTCGATCAAATTCACACGCATATCAGTTCACCGAAACAGATGATCTCAATATTTGTGACGCTGCTTGGTTTAACTGCATTGACCGTGATGGCCTCGACATGGCCGGTTGGTAGATTCGATGTGTGGATCGCGCTCGGCATCGCTGGGATAAAGGCGATCCTTGTGGCCGCGTATTTTATGCATCTGCGCTACGACACGCCGACGAATACTTTGCTGCTGGTGTTCGCTGTCGGCGTTGTCGTGCTATTTCTAGGAGTCACATTAGCGGACGCAATTCAGTTGGCACCTGAAGTAGAAGCAGCTTCACCAGCGGTCACGTTGCAATAATCGCCAAAAGGCCGACTGCTAAATGCATAGAAGACAGCCAGTTTCGCGTGACTGTTGCTCCGCTGGGGACGTATTTTATTCCTACCGTGACACAACGGCGCGCTGGTTAATTCGTTGATTGAGTCGAAGGCATTTCGGCAGAAAATGACACGACAGCACCGACAATGGCCGCCCCCACGATCAGCATGAACAGCAGCATCAGCGGCGCGTAGCTCCAATGACGTGGGGCGCGAGCGTGAGTAATCATCTGCTTTGTGTCCTCGCGAAATTTTTGTTGCTGCCATTCTTCCCGATCAAATAATTGCACCTCGAAGGCGTCGCTGCGTTCATCGCTGCGACAGATACCGTAGTGTTCTTCCCAGCCGCCGCCTTGCTTCTTTGCCTGAATGTGGAATTGAAACACCTGGATCCAACCGGGACGTTCAATGGCTTTCAGTTCCAAACTGAGAAACTTTACCGACCGGCCGAAGTAGCCGATCTCAGTCAGGTGGTCGCGTAGATCTTTTTCGGTACATTTGTTCGCGATCAGGGACTTGTTTGGTGCCTGACAGGCTGTGTTTTCGTCGGATTGTTTTTGAAGCAGGCGAACGATGTCCAGTTCCTGATACCGCAGCATCTTAGGGCG
>JBDNFT010000287.1:0-1656 GCA_041689695.1 Planctomycetaceae bacterium
ATGTCGTCTTCGAACTGCACCAAACGCAGCAGAGTATAATGATCCGGCGGGCGAGTCCCTGCCGGAATGCCCAGCCACTCTTTGTAGACATCGATTTCAGACACAAATTCGCTCCCGATCTTTCAAGTTCCATCAATCTCAGCGGCGTGCGGTATAGCACGTCAAACATTGAGCGACAAGCGTCCCCGCCGAAGTCAAAACGGAAATTGCCCGTCCAGATCCGATTCGGCAAGATCGACCAAAAATGCCGAAAGACGTTCGACCATAATCTCCATGAGGCGTTGTCCTTTTTCAGCGGTCGCTGCATGAGGATTTCCAGCGCCCGTGTTGGTTGTCAGCAAGTGCCACGGCCGCGTAATCGACACCCAGCCGTGATTGACGCCATCGAACCGCGTTAACGCAGTTTCACCATTGTCAGCCATCAGCGAGCCGTCTGCGTTCTTATTGACCAGATGTCCAAAGAACTCCAATGCCAGCGATGTTTCGACTTCGCCTGCGTGATCGTCGACTTCTTTAAAAATGGATTTCTTGACATCAGCGGTGAGCCCGCGAAACCAATCGCACAGAAAGAGTTGCACGTCGGTCGTGCCATGCAGTTCACGCAGCAAGGGCTTAAATTCGTTGCCACCATGACTGTTTAGAATCAGCAGCTTATGAATCCCGTGGCCTTCCAGCGATTCCACCAGATCTTGTATGACCATTCCCAATGTGGAAGGATTCAGATTCATCGACAGCCGAAACTCAGACTGATTGGTTTCCGTCCCGTAGGGAATGGTGGGCAGCAAGACAACCTTGGCTCCCTTGTGCCATGCGGCCTCGCAGATACGCGAGCCAATTGCTTCGGCCTCAAACGTATCCGTGCCATACGGCAGATGCAGATTATGCGGTTCCGTCGCACCCATCGGCAGTACCGCGACTTCATATTCGCAGTCTTTCACGTGAGCAAAATTCGTTTCTGCCAATATCCAGGGACGCATAAAATCTCTTCCTGATGACATCAAATAAGCCAGATGCTGCATTCCAAGTTGACGCATACTGATCCGACAACTGCATTTCTTGACAAAGTGTAAGACACAAGCCTTTCTGAAGCCATTGAGTCGCGTGACGACCGCTCCGGAACCGGAAGAACCGTCTTTCCTCAAGGAGGCTTACAAACCACGTCGCCTGCCGCGCACGTTATCTTTCCAAAAGTCAGTTTTCTTCGCAATTGCGAGAAGCCCAGTCATCTGTACAATCCCCGGTCAGATTCAATTCGTTATCATGCCCGCCGCGTGCGTTGACTTCACCTGGAACTCATCGCTGGCCCAGTATTCCCTCCGTTCGAAAACCTCCGAGCCTACTCATGAGCAATACCAATCCATTCGGTGCCGAATCCACTCTTTCTACAGCCGCTGGCAGTGTCAAATACTTCAGTCTCCCGAAACTGATTCAAGACGGCATCGGCGACATTAACACACTGCCGTTTTCGATCCGAGTACTGCTCGAAGCCTGTCTTCGCAACATCGATAACTTCATCGTCACAGCCGACGATGTCACAAACCTGGCCAACTGGAATGCGGCAAGTCCGGCTCAAGTCGAAGTTCCGTTCAAACCAGGCCGCGTTGTGCTGCAGGACTTCACAGGAGTCCCCGCCATCGTCGATCTCGCCGCGCTGCG
>JBDNFT010000288.1:0-3299 GCA_041689695.1 Planctomycetaceae bacterium
AACCTCCGTTTCCGGTCTTCCATTTCGCGCCGCAGGTTCGCTCGGGTATCGAACCAGAAGCGGGTTGCGTCCTGAGCTTTGTCGCCGGAGCTGTTCAAATAATGCAATCTGTCTGCCAGCCGATTCAATGCATCCGCGTAGATCGCGGTGGTTTGACCAGGCTGAATACAGCCCAAAAGAACACGAGCACGATCCAATCCTCGAATTCCAGCCTTACCGGCCACTGAAGACGGGGCACTTCCCAGAAACAAAGTGCGGGCCACTCGTCGAGCGGCGTTGACCTGGCCAAATCGAGGTTCGCGATTTTCGAGATCCGTCGTTTCGGCTCGGTCTCCATCAATATCCTTTTCAATGACGGCATCCCAACCAGCCGGTAGGTAATAGGTCAATTCATTTCGCGAGCTGCCATCGTGCAATGGCAGACTGCCAGGCATGATGAGTAAATCCTTATTGTCATCCTTCCACAGGCGGAAGATCACCTTGGCCATCAGCTTCAGCACGCCGCGCGTTCGCTGAAAACCATCGATAGTCGTCCAGTCTTCGTAAAGGCGGTCGAATACTTCGGGGTGAATCGGATACGCCTGAACCAATCGATCGTAGTAATGGCCCTCCTGCGTCTCCGACGGAAGTTTAGAACCTTCTGCCACGTAGGTGTCCGCGAAGGCTCGGCAAACGGCAGCCCGAGTCTTTTCATCGCGGACTGGTTCAAACAATCGCCGCCTGACAATTTCAAAGGCTTCTTCTGTGGCGACTGGTCTCCACAAGGCCTGGACCCGACCAAACGTCTTTTCGAGGGCTCGTAGAGCAGCCGCACCGCGTTGGCTGCCAGCTTCCAATTCTGATTCCGGCAACGATGCCAGCAGGATGGCGTTTGGGACCAATTTGACGGCTTCCGTCAGCGACTGAATGAATGACAGGTTGGAATCGTAACTGCCGCCACTGAGCGGTTTGGACTCAGCAAACTGTCGAATGTAGGCCACCAGCTCGTCGATCAAGATGACGCAGGGTGAGCAGTCTTCCAGCAACTGTCGGAGGATTTCTTTTCCCGGTGACGTGCCGTTTTCGTCCGATTCTTTCAGCAGCTTGTAACCGGGTTCGCCGCCGAGTTGCCATCCAAGTTCGCCCCAGAGCGTGTTGATGGATTTCTTCCCATGTTTCCACGGTTGCCCGGGTGACAGGTTTGTCCCGTCGATCACGGCGACTCGCGATTTGGGGACATCCATCAGTCCCGCTTGGTCCAGCAAAGACGGAATCCCGGGCAGTTCATCCAGCGAGCACATGCGAGTTGCTAGGTGATAAACCGCCAGCATAGTATGCGTCTTTCCCCCCCCGAAAGCAGTTTGAAGCTGAATTACCGGCTCACCGCCATTGCCTGCCAGTCGCTGAGCGACCTGAGTCAGCAGAAGTCGCATGCCTTCCGTGATGTACGTCCGGTCAAAGAATGCGGCAGGATCCTGATATTCAGCCGTCGCCTTACCGGAATGCACGGCTGTGATGTCAGCAGCAAACTCTGACTGCTGAAAGGTTCCTTCCAACACGTCGCGATGCGGTACGGCAATTTCTCGCCATGGTCTTATGGTCATAAATTGTTTTCCAATTAAATTACGCAGCTTTCAAATGGCACCGCAGGTTCTCGATGAGTCCCGGAATATGCCCCTGCCATTCCAGGCGTTCGTCCGCGCTATTTCGTTGAGTTGCAATCCATGAAAGCGCCTGACAGACGTCGTAAAGATTTTCCGCGGGCTGTGCGGCGCCAGGAACAGCACGAAGAAACTTGACTGGCTTTTCACTTGGTTTGCCGCCAGCGAACAGATCCAACAATTCCACGTCCTCCCCGCTCAGGCAAATGTGCAATGCACGGCAGGCGGCCTTCTTGCCCCAGCGCTCAGCCAAGTGGCTATCAATCCAATCTTCAAACGTCGTAAAGTCGATTGTAGAACTCTCCCATCGACCAAGGCGCACAAGATCAGCCTTAACTTTCTTCAATCCCTCTGAGATGATTTTAGGGATCACGCTCAAGTTCAAGTGCTCATCATGAATATCTCGCAATGCTGCCTTGGTCTCCCCGATGATCAGTCCATTGGTACAGATAAGGCGGTACCAACCGAACAAGATCACCAAACGGCTTGAGCCATCCACTGAATTGAAGCACTCAAGCCGTAACTTCAACTTGTTCGTATCCACCGGATTGTGGGAATACTTATCGGGAAAATAGGCGCGAAAATTCATCCACTCGCCCAGCGATGTGAGCCCCACTTCACAATGCAGCTCACTTGGATCAATGTCATGTGCTCGAATCCCTCTCAGACACATCTCCACCACGTCTACATGTTGCGCTAACTGGTAACTGTTTGACACGACCCCAACAGGTATCCTCTGCTCCGTCACGGACAACGGTAGTCTAACCACAGTGCGGATGTGCGGATTGGCGGGGCCTTCGGCGGTTGCCTTGAAATCCTCGACGGAAAAGGAAGGTATCCGTTTGGATAAGGCGTCCCATTTTCCAGCAAGAAACGTGGCATCGCGAGCGCGCCACCGAACTGTTTCATCTGTCAGTTTAACAGTCTCGTCTGTAGTCGAGGCGTAAGTGTCTTGTTGGTCAGTAAACAAATCCATACGTGACTTTCCTTTCTACTCAAACAGTGTGCGTTGGGTGGCGGATGGTTCTTTGGCGGCGGCGGATTCAATGCCGGACCATGACGTGATCAATTCGTTGTAAGCTCGGGCGTCTTCGGCGAGGTTGGCTCGTTCGCAGAGTGTGTAGAGTCGGTACGCAAGTTGCCGAGCGGCTTCGGTTTGTGATTGTACTGCAGCGAGGACGGATCCGGCTTTGGATTCGCCTTCCGTACTGAAGACACGAATCAGTTGGTGCAGAGTTTCCCAGACCGGAAGGCGGGAATCGTTGGCTGGGTTCCAGTCTGCGGGGTACTCTGACCATTTCAACAAGCGCACATTACCGCTGGCTGATGACAGCACGCCTGCTTGCTTGACGCCATCGACGCTGGTCCCTTTGGCACGAGCCAGCACGTCCGCCTCGCCAAATTTGCCCGACTCCCACTTGTACTGTTCAAACCAATGCAGGCAGAATTGTGTGTCGGCATCAAAGTCGTCTTCGGCAAGGAATCGGTTGATGAGTTGCAATGCCGTACGAACGGACATGGGCGAACCGTCCGCTTCGAGCACCGCGCTGTATTTTGAGAACACCGCCATTCCCGGCCCGATGATAGCTTGTGAAAGGTCAACCGGTGCGACCGGGGAGTGCAGCCCTTCGCTCTCACGCGTCATCGCATCGAGCGCCA
>JBDNFT010000289.1:0-3944 GCA_041689695.1 Planctomycetaceae bacterium
CACTGCTGCCATTCAATCCGCTCACGCCAAACCTGCTCCCGTTCGCTCATAACTCACCTCGCCAGAAAAAGTCCAGAGTCCGGAATTACACCGGACCCAAGACTACCGACCCTGGCAAGAATGGTTTCCCCGGACGCTTACCATCTGGCAACCAAATGATGCCACACGGCGTCGCCGTCAGGTGACCAATCGCCAAGTGACAGGTCGTCGAGCGTCACTGGTCGACCAGCGGACGCAGTTGTAGAACCGCATCACAGCGTGATGGCGATGCGACTCGTCAATCCGCCGGGCGACAAATACCAAAAACACGGATCGGGAACTCGAAAACACAAATTCTAAAAAATATTTTTCTGCCTACTCTTGACAGAGGTAACACTCAGCGGGGCGTAGACCGGCGAAGGAAAATTGATGACGCTCGATACAAACTCAAATCCGTCTACCCTAAAACTCAGTGCGGCCAAAGCACTAGGACAAATGTCATCTGCCGATTTTTTAGAGAAGACGCTCGTTCGTCCGTTCAGTGCCACATTGAATCAGAGATTAAAATCCACTCCACGCTGTCTGAGGTCGTCGATATTCAAATCGCAGCAATTACCGTGGAGGCCGATACCCTCGATTTTACAGCGACCGCCAAATGGAAGCGGTTCACAACAGAAACAGAGTCATTCAGCGGCTCAATATTCACCAAGATATGCATCCGTTGCTTAGGAGAACGATCAAAAGCGACTAAGGTTTTTTAGTGTCGATAAGTCGAAACCCTCATTGATCGACTGCGTTTCGCCACAACGGATTCATATGCAAGCACGAATCTCACTGCGATCGGGCCATTCACATCGGAGACTTCGGCAAGGCTGAGTGGTGACCGGTCGATTTTTCGGAGCTCCTCAATGGTTACATTGCAGGCATCTTTATCGCCTAGTGCCAATTCGCAAACTCCCCGGATGAATAGAAGTCTTGAAGACATTTTTGACTTCAATCCATGGTCAGCTATCGCACGTGCATCGGCATATAGTCCTTTGCGATAGCAGATAGCTGCCAGCCCTGAACATGTCTTTGGAGTGAACGCAAAGGGTACTCCGTCCAAATGGCCCCTCGGGTTAAATCCTGTGAGTTGCAGCAATGAGTCCACGGACACCGTCAGTCCGTCAGGTACAGCAAATGAATCATCGCCCTGTAATGGTGATACTATCCATTGAAATTGCGCATCTGATGAGCCACCCAATTTTCCATCCGTGACGGTAATTACGATACTGAACGTACCTACCTCTGTGGATATTCCGGAAATCTGACCGGTAGGAGTCATCGTCAAGCTGGCTGGCAAGCCCTTTGCGGAATAGGTCAAGTTATCGCCATCTTCGTCAGTGGCTGAGATTTGGAACGTGGCTTTATCACCGACGGAAAACGTCTGGTCCCTAGGAGACTCGACGATGGGGACTCGGTTAGGAGGCAATGAATCGATCTCACCCTGAAAGACCGCACCCAGGTCCGCCGTAACCTGATTCTGGAGTTCTTCGTTTAATTCCTTAAGAAATCCGTCTTGCTCATACTCTGTCAGCCAGTCCTTCAGGAATGCTCTCACAAGATCTGCAATCTCGGCATCTGACAACGCTGATTTTGGATTTTTTTTAAGAATTACAGTAAACCGATTGGGTAGAGACTCAGGGTTTCTGCGGATGACTGCGCCTTCCTGTGTGAGGATGTGGTTCCACAATTTCCCGCCTCGTACGTTGTCTGCATCAGTAATCAATTTCAGATGCGGATTCAAATATTTTTCAATCGTTTCTGTACCGAGTTTGTCCCAAGAGTCGACTTGCGAGTAGGCAACTGAATTGGCGAACAGAATCAGAATCAACGGGGAAACGACGGATAGAAAGTTCGTCTTCATTTTTTGAGTACGCCGTCAAGGGTTAATGTGAACCGTATTCGCCATGAAGGTAAACCTGTGCAGCACCTCAGTCAACGCAAACAATTTATATTTCCAGCATTTACAGGTTTTCCTGTGTTACCGTTTTTCTATCGCGACGATCGGTTCCATCAGCCGAGCTTCCTTTGTTGCAAGTGACATCGCAATACGAATCAAGAAGAATATCACTGTGGCTACACAGAGGCTCACGACGAGGACGCAGTAAATCACAGTGCTGTATTCATCCGGTCGAAGTACCCAGCCAGCCAAGATAACGCTAAGGATGGCGGAAACCATCAATCCCCATGCCATGCTTCGCTGCCAGAGGATCGTGGACTGATTTTTGAAAACACGGGTAAATTCACGGCTGGTGAGCCCCATTGCCTTGAGCATTCCAAATTCCGAAACTTTTTGCTCACACCGAAGTTTTTGGATTACGCCAATAACGACCACACTGTTGATCGCTATGAGAGAAGAAATTGCGAGAATTGCCCCGAAAAACAAATTTCCCGCTTTATTGATGTCTTCCAACTGCTGAACCAGCGTCTCATCTGCGGGGTAGCCAGCTTCCAGACATCCTGCCGCTGCTGACTTTAGATCATCCACAGAAGCAACACGAACTTCTGCCAAGTCGAATCCATAAAAGGGCTGTGGCATTGCATCAACAGGATCGATCGGTGTGATGTTCTTTGGGTCGGCGAAGGAATCTGGCTGCTTGAATCCAGCTGCTTCCAGTTTCACCGACAACTGTGCAATCAGGGTTTTCCACGATGGTACAGCCATCGGCTTCTCTTTCTTCAACCTGACGAAGGGCTTTCCATCAGCATCCGTAAGAAAGTCGACGTCCGTCGATTCAAGGAAAACTCGAAGCTCTTCATTGCCTCGAATTTGTTTTGGTTTGGGGAATTTTTCGGATGCCTCTCCGGAATTCACAGCATTGGACTCGACATGGTGCCCTTTCGTATACAGAGCCGCATAACTGGATTCAGAAATAATGAAGGTATGATTGTAGGGCAACTTGTGATCGAGACAAAACCAGACTGGTACATTGATCTCCGGGTTACTGGCACTCCCGAAACGAATTGTCAAGCTTTCCACCGGGCGATTTTCAAATCCCAGTTTCGCCATTAGATCCTGAGTCGCAATGATTCCAAGAGCGCCAGTGTCTGCCACTCCTGCATGCTTCTTTAATGCGTCAAACACTGCGTCTTCTTCGCGAATCGTTCTGCCCCAAAATTCTCGGTTGCAGTTTGCTGAAGTTGAATCTCGGAAATTCAGCGAAATCTGATGGAAGCCACTTAGCGTGGGTTCTGCTCCAACGTACTTTTCACTGGCGAGGGCAGCTACAATCTGGCTTGTTTTTTCATCCGTCAGTTGCCGCTCACGAATGCCAGGCTGCCCAATCCAAAGTGACCGGGCCAGCGGGGAATTTTTCAGTCGCATCTCATGGATCTTCGGCAGTAACACAGACAGGGCTAAGGCCGACGTTAGCAGGAATGCGAGAAATGCCAGCGTAAAAATGATCACACGCGTGACCTTGAACGCCGTCGGCGAAAACAAATCCTGCCTCGCATACCACTTTAGAAAACGTTGTGCCTCATGGCTGCTGATTGGAGAATTCACGTAACAGTTGATCCTTTTTCGGTGAGACAAACACCACTGCCATCCATTCTCAGAAAACTAGTAGCATATTCATTCGCAACATCTTCGTCGTGGCAAACCAGAAACAGCAGGTTGTCCCCATTTTTCTGCTGACCAGGTAGATCCTTACTTTGCCACTTCATAAGCACGTCAAGAATCAGGCGTCTATTCTCATCGTCAAGGGCACTAAACGGCTCGTCGGCAAATAAGACTCTGGGGTGATGTATCACGGACCGGAGCACGGCGACGCGCTGCTTCTGTCCTCCGGACAATTTATCAACGGGGCTGTTCCACCGCTCTTCCAGGTCACTCATGAGTGAAAGAAGTTCCAATCCCCGGCTTCTTCGATCAGCCTCTGAGAATCCATTAAGCCCAAGCGGCATCACTAGGTTGTCCAACA
>JBDNFT010000290.1:0-2123 GCA_041689695.1 Planctomycetaceae bacterium
AGACGGAATTCACCAGAGGGTACATGCGCATGAATCGTGCCAAAGATTGGCATTTTTCTGGACTGGGAATTAGCGCAAACCCCAAGCAACATCCGTGCCGAACAGTATTGGGACGCAGCTCATTGATTCGGCAACGGGGAAAAACAATTGTCGCTAGACAGCGGGTTTGCACTTGAGGCTGATGGGATCTCCCGCCCCGTTTTCCAGAGAACTCAGGCGCGTTTGGAATGTCCACGCATGCACAGGTTCTCGGACTCCGCCGGGTTCGCTCGCACCTTGCCATGAACGGTACGCTCGATGTGGCCTTCTCCCTGACACAACAGGATCGGCACACGGAAATGGTGCCTCTTGTTCCAGATCTTTCCTGGGGCGTTGCCCCAGGCTATCACATTTTGCCCCGTTGGGGCGGAATCGCAGGGCGCGGACGGCTGCCTCTGAAATGTCACTCCCCGTTACATTCAAATTTCTGGAGCGTCGAATTGGCGATCCACGCATTCTCCGCCTGATCCGCAAATGGCTCCGAGCCGGAGTGAGTGAAGATGGCGAATGGTCGCCGAACACTGTCGGTACGCCTCAAGGTGCGGTGGCATCACCGTTACTTGCAAACGTGTACCTGCATTACGTCTTCGACTTGTGGATTCAGTGGTGGCGCAAGAGCTGTCGCGGCGATGTCGTGATAGTGCGTTACGCAGACGACTTTGTGATTGGCTTCGAAAACCACAACGAGGCGACAGCGTGTTTGGAAGCACTCCACACACGGTTTGCCAGGTTTGGCCTGAAGCTGCACAAGGACAAGACTCGATTGCCAAACGTGTGCGTGCGACGCTACAGAAGATCAAAGAGCAACTGTGGAAACGTATGCATCACCCGCTCGGCGAAACGGGCCGCTGGCTGCGGAGTGTTGTGCAGGGCTGGCTGAACTATCATGCCGTTCCGAGCAACAGTCGCAGCTTGAGTCGATTCGTCGATGAGGTCACTCGGCTTTGGCTGGCGTCGCTTTCGTTCGGCGACCTCAATCTCTCGCAGTGTGTTCATGGCGGTGGGATTCCACGTGGGCCATGTTGCCCATCGATCAAGATCTTTTTGTGCGTCGGCTACCGCATCGCCGTGTTCCGTCAAATACTTCAGCAGTCGATCATAGTCTTCTTTTTCTGAACCTCCGTGTCGCACGATTCGATGCAAGAGAGTCTCACCTCGTGCGTCTCTGAATTCCGGGTCGCCGCCGTGCTCCAGGACCAATTTGAGATACGCGACATCAGTCTCCGCAGCATACGACGTTACACAATCACCAACACGCAATGTCCGCTGCGGCCCTAGTTCTCCGCGAATGCGCAAATTGGGATTCGCACCGCTCCTCAGCAGCAAAGAAAACACGTCAATGTTCCTGCCAGGAATCGTCCACAACAATGGGGTCATCCCGCTTTTACCTTCAGCCTTGATATTCACACCCGCAGAAATGAGTTCCTCAATTTCCGGGACGGCATTGGATGAACCGTCTGCCAAAAAGGGCAGGAAATCAACAGGCTATGATAAAGACAGTAGAATGAGTATCGAATACAATCATCAGCTCGACTGGATTACCGCGGCTTTCCCCGTTTCATGTGTCGAATG
This sequence comes from Planctomycetaceae bacterium, assembly GCA_041689695.1. GTDB lineage: Bacteria > Planctomycetota > Planctomycetia > Planctomycetales > Planctomycetaceae > SXXK01. The sequence goes on from JBDNFT010000290.1 coordinate 1,612, forward strand.
CACGTTTGGGTCTTTGGTCTCATGCGAACGTTTATCAAAACCATCATTATCATCGCCGTGCTGGCAGCGCTTGGTTACTTTGGATTCACCAAGGGCCAACAGTGGCTGGCAGAAAGAAACAAGCCGCGATTCCGCACAGCATTCGCAGAACAAGGCGATCTTCGAATCACGGTCAACGCCACCGGTCAGTTGGAACCGACATTGTCCGTCAAGATTGGGAGTTTTGTTTCCGGGCCAATTCTGGAATTGTACGCAGACCATAACGACGAAGTTAAAACAGATCAGATCCTCGCCAAGATCGATCCCAGAATCTACATCGCTTCTGTTCAGCGTGACGAAGCCGCGTTGGGAGCCCGAGTTGGTGATGTTGCTCGAGTCCAGGCCGAACTGCAGCGTGCCCGCAATGATGAAAAACGCTCGGCGGCACTCAAGGCTGAAAATGAAGACTTTATCTCTCAAGCGGAACTCGATCAGTTTCGATTTGCTCGCTTGTCCCTGGAAGCTCAATTGCT
>JBDNFT010000291.1:0-5948 GCA_041689695.1 Planctomycetaceae bacterium
AAGTGATTCGACTGGTCACATCACCTTTTGTCATGTCAAGCACCTTCACCACTTGCTCTATCAAATCTGGAGAATCCAACAATCTTTGATCTCGATGAAAATGATCGTACATACTCTCGAATAGCGATGTGAAACGGACGACGCACTGCCGTTGCCTTCCATCAGACTTCGAAGACTTTGCGATCAGTAATTTCAGTGTGCAATCGAATTGGTCAACACTCAACGCGGATTTCCCGTAGTGATGGGCGAATCCCACGGTCTGGCAGGGCTCGACTCGACCGTTCTCGATGAGTGCAATGAGTCGTGCGTGGCCATTGATGGCGTCGCCACCAACCTGCAGGAGTTCCAAGGCGAACGTAGGCTGATTCTCACAAAAGAACGCCACGGTATCGTCGATGATCGCCGCCACTTCGTCCGAACGGGACATAATGCCGGATACGTACCCAGCCAATAAGCCAGCATGCTTTCGGATCCGGGAATCGTTACAGATGAGTGTTGCCAATGTGGATGCTGTGTCGAGTTGACCTAACGCATAGCCCAATCGACGAATTGATTGAGCCTCGTCGGATGCCAACCAGCCAAATTCAGATTCCAGCAATTGCGGATGCAGGATGAATTCTTCGGCGATCTCGGTTAATGTTCCACGGTCACCTTTCATTTCCGGATTGAACCGCTCGTCCCAGGAATCGCACGCAATCAAACTTCGCATCTGTTCGCCCAGCGACTTTGGTGCAAGTTCTTCAGCCCACGAAGTCAGGAATGAAATCACTTCACTGGCAGACTGCGTGTTCAGTTCGCGAGCCTCAAAGTTCATGTGTACATACTCTGTAAGCAGATGATAGAGCCGACGACGATTGGAATCGGACAAACGCGACGCGGATACGACCCTTTGCGCAACTTCTCCTACACCACGATAAATCAGCCAATCCAATGAATTGTAGATCGCGTCGAAGAGTTGATTGCTGACGCCACTTGTCTCACCGGAAAGGACCTCGCCACACATCTGGAGTGCGTTGCGCAGACATTGCTGTTCGTCAGGCAGCGAACCTGGCCGCCAAGTGTCCGGGACGGATCGCCCTGCAAAAATACGGGACGAAGCGACTTTTGCCCCTGGCCTTCCAATGGCTTCCTGAAATGCCAGTGCCGCAATTCTTGATTTCGCAGGATCGCATAAGTAGCCGCGAAGAATCGCTAGACGATCGCTGAAATCTGCCGCTGTGCCGGACAATCGCAACCGAAATAACTCCGTCCAGACTGTGGTGGCATTATTTCCAATTTGCGGTTCCGTTTCATATTGTGCCAGACGCAACAGCGCTCGCTCGGCGTGCGAAAAGTACTCAGGAAACAAGGCCGCCTTCTCGAGAAAGAAGATCAGATATCGACGACTGCGCCACGTAGTAGAATTGGGCATCGAATCGAGTATTGCCAATTCCTCGTCGGTGCTTGAACAGACTATGTGCGTCAACTTTGGCACGAATTGAGTCAGATCCGATTCTGCCACTGCCAGTACAAACTGAGTGACACGGCTATCTGCCAGAGTCTGAATCGTCAGATGGTTCATTTCTTCCCGAAAGTAGTCCGCCAGTTGACTGGCGACCTCCTTCCCGCCGTACGCATTGGCACGCGATTGAAGTTGCTGCATATGTTCCGGAGTCAGGTTTGTGAGAACGCTATGAATGTCATTTTCCACAAATCTACGCCACCCGTGTTTGAACAGGCTGCGTGTGACGATTTCCGGGGTGACGTACCAGTATCTTCCGCGTTGGGCAACAAATCCCGGAGAAAGCCGCAGGCGTCCGATGCTTTTTCGATAGTCAGCGACGGAAATCCCTGTCATCGAAGCGAGCATAGTCAATTCACCGTCAACATCATCTCGATAGCCAATCTTTGAAAATAGAGCCAGCGAACCCACTATGTCCGCATCGTTGCTGCCCAATCTTTTCTGAAGGTATGCGTAGATGGAGTTTGGAGACCCGGTCATCGCGTTGATATCAATCTCTGCGTCGTGGTCGCATAGATCGGCAGCAAACCGAATGAATCCTTCTGAGATTCGGCCGTAAACGTTTCGACGTTCCAGCGTGACTGTGGGAAAGTTCTGGTTCAGAATCTCGAGCGTTGTTTGAGTCCCAGGTTCAGTAAGCCATGGACCGATTTCTTCTGGTGAGTGGATTGGTATTCGATCGAGATGTTCGATCGCAACCACCCGAACCGACTTCGTGAAACTCCGGAGTCGCTGACGCAGATCGAACAACGTGTCTGGGCTGCACTCATCTACAACAAGAATTGCGTGCTGATGACCCTCGTAGCTTAGCTCCGAAGCAATTCGCAACGCGACTTCGCCAACATCTGTCTGTATAACCAACGCGTCAGCAGCGTAAATCAAACCCAGAGTTTCCGCGACGAGTCTGGTTTTACCAACGCCGCTGTTGCCTGCGATTGAAAAGCAGGCATCATTTCCGATCGGTGGATTTGCAAAATCTACGTGTGCCCGTATCTGATCAGCGATGTTCGACCACGCCGGATTCGGCACATACGTCGCGGTGACGGTTTGTTGGTTCTGCAGCCATGGCGAAAAGAGTTGAAAATCTCCCGAAAGCCCTTGAACGCGGATTCCAACAGCAGGATACATTCCGGCCCAGGATGCCAAGTCACCGCCATGAACGAGGCGTGGCGTTTGTACTAACTGCGGCAATTTCGTACAGATCGCTGTCGCGGCCTCCAGCATTGCAGACTGGATCTTCGTGACAACGGTTTGTTCCGGAATACTTTCGAGCATGCAAAAGCGATATGCGTGCCCCTCTGCGATTCTTTGTGATGCAAATTTCTTTTGCATCTCCGATTCGATTTCCTGAATCAATGCGTCCGTAGTTGTGTAGGTGGTCGTCTTGTATTGCCAACAAGTTGGGGCATCAAACCAACCGCTTTTTGCGTTCGCAATGGCCGTCGCAACGCCTGCATCAACTCCGCCATCACCAACGTTCGCACGGATTTGCAGGTTCAGTTGACTAAGCGGAATACCGCAAGTAAACGCTTCTGCACGAATCAGATCGTTTACAAACCGTCGAAATGGTTCACCGCCATCACCGTGAAGCAATTTCAAATGCGACTGCGTCAGTTCAAACATGTGTTTTTCCCTACCGGAATGATATTTCCCACCTCCATTCTACGAAGAAAATGAAAGTGGTTGTAGTCGCCCTTACTAAATAGAACCGAAATCGAACGGTAAACTGAAGCCACCGAAACGGCAGTAGAACATCCGTGAATGAACGTTCGGTACGCTGACAATTTTGTGGTGCAGATTAGCAGTGGTGTGAATGGTTTCCTTTGTTTCTTCATCGCATGAACCAGCCGATGACCCTGGTCAGGGCGTTTTCGATGGGGGGTAAGTCTGGCGTGATTCGAAATCTGGCGGACAGGTCCTGCCAGTCGTTCAGCCACGTGTTGTGATCTGGATAGCGTTCCTCGGGGTTGAGTGCCAGACTACGGACGACCAGTGCGTCGAGTCTGTCGCGCAATGACCGGGGTAACTTCTGGCAGGTCTTCGAAATCTGACCGGGAGGAATCAGGGTATCGGCAGCTCGCGTAATAGACTCCGGTCGTCCGGCTTTGCCTCCCAGTCCACCATATGGCAATTGCAGCGTCAGCAGTTCAAAGAACAACACCGAAACAGAAAACTGGTCACAGGCCAGACTGATCGGAGCCGCGGCGTTCTGAAGTTCCGGGGCAGCGTAGCAGCGGTGGTGGCCGTCGCCGTCGCTGCGGCGGGTGGTCCAGTCTGTTGTCCACGAGCTGCCAAAATCGATCACTTGTAAACGGCTGGAATGAGACGTCACGAGGACGTTCGCAGGCTGCAGGTCGCCGTGGGCCACCTGCAAACGACGATGGAGATGACAGACCGAATTGGCAAGCCCATTCATCAGTCTCAGCGCCTGCGCCGGAGCAACCGCCGGTCGCCGACCGTCTCGAATGTTCTGCAGATAGTCGGCCAGACTGATGCCTTCGATCCACGTCAGCGCGACATCAATCTGATCACGCTTCCGTTGCCATTCCACGGCACGGGGAAAGGCATCGCTCTTGAGCCGGCTCAGCACTCGCAGCAGTTGCTCAATCGACTTGCCAGCGGGCAGGGACTGGACCAGAAAAAAGTCGCCGCCCGGACCGGCCAAACGGTCAAAGGCGAGGTACGATTCGCGAAATGGACTGCCGACTCGTTCGAGCAAAAAGTAGTCTCTGCGGCGGATGCGGCGGCATTGCAGATACGGTCGAGTGCGGCCTCGGACGTTCACCGTCCGTTCGCGATTTTCGGAACGTTCAGCGGGCTCAGGCATGTCGTTTTGGTCGCTTCGTGCTGGCCACCGCAGATCGGGGATCCGCCAAGTGAAGTCTCATGTGTAGCATAACTGCATACGGATACAAAACACTTGTTGTCAAAAACGATCGTAAGTTGTTGTGGGGCCTCACTCTTTGCGGCTGGCACTTTGGCTGGCAATGGGGTATCCCTGTGAGCCAGTCTGCCAGCCATTGTTTTCGGGGTGATTTCGAGCCTGACAAAGGGCCATGACCGCCGCCAACTGAACGGCTCGTCACGGTGCCAGCATCTCCTTCTTCACCATCAGCTCACCATACTTGATAAGGAGTTCCTGAACCCGCTCAAGCGTGGCGATGTTTGTGGTCTCAATGTGTGGATGTGCTGCATGGCACCCTCAAAAGATGGCACCCTCAAAAGAAACTGAACCAGCGCGGGAAAAGTTCGCTAAATACCCACACCTCCCAGAGGTTTCAGCCTTTCTATTTTTACAGATTTTCGTTCCTCTTGCGGCATTGTTAAGAAATGTCGTACAACTCTGAGTTGCGGAGACATGGACGTCAAATCTGGACGAGCACACGGAGGGCTCGATGAGCGCAGCACTAACGCAACAATTATCAGCATCTGAAATCGCGGTAATCCTCAACGGCGAACTTGTCGGCGACTCGACCATCACTATTGACGACGTCAATTTGATAGAACGCGCGACGGCGACACATCTCGCATTCGTCGGAGATCAAAAGAATCTCAGCCGCGTGCGGAACTCGAAGACACGCCTTGTTATCGTTCCCGATTCGATCCGTAAAGAACTTGCTAAGTACAGCGACCGCACGTTCATTTTGGTTCCCGAAGCGGAAGTTGCGTTTCTTGTCATCGCGGCTGTTTTGAGACCTCTACGTTCGCGATCATCGATTGGAATTTCTGATCGTGCAGTGATTGATTCGACTGCAAACATCGGTGCGAACACGAATATTCATCCTCTGGCAGTGATCGGACGTGACGTTGTCATTGGACATAGCTGCGAGATTCAATCGGGCGTTGTGATCGGTGACGGCTGTCGCATTGGAAACAATGTCACTCTGTTTGCAAACACAGTGCTGTACCACGACATCATTGTCGAAGACCATGTCACAATTCACGCCGCATGTGTCATTGGCGCAGAAGGTTTCGGCTATCGATTCGTGAACGGTGGTCATCAGCACATTCCACATTTCGGTACGGTTCGCATTTGCAGCGATGTTGAAATTGGAGCCGCCACGACGATCGATCGGGCGAAAGTTGGCGAGACTGTGATCGGTTCCGGAACTCGCATCGACAATCAAGTCATGATCGGCCACAACTGTCAGATCGGCCGTCATAATCTTCTTGTCTCGCAGGTTGGTCTTGCTGGATCGGTATCGACCGGTGACTACGTCGTCGTTGCGGGACAGGCTGGAATCGCTGATCACGTTCATCTGGGCGACCGAGCGATTGTTGGTGCTCAGGCAGGCGTTCATCGCGACATGCCCGGCGGTCAGACTTATCTCGGAAATCCTGCTGGACCAGTCGCGGAGACATCTCGCCAATTGATCGCACTCCGACGACTGCCGGAAATTCGTGAAACTGTGAAGAAAATGAGCAAGGAACTGGAATCACTGCAGTC
>JBDNFT010000292.1:0-5415 GCA_041689695.1 Planctomycetaceae bacterium
GGCTCCAGCCTCGGAACGCAGTAAAGGAGAAACACGGAACATGCTTAGTAAAGAAACACTTCAACGCTATCGCCGGATGACAACGGGAGAACGGTTGCAACTGACGATGCGATCGATCGACGAAAACGAACCATTTCTGCTTTACGGCAAGACGGAGGTCGTAGGGCGACGGTTTCAATTATTGGAACGCGAGAACCGGATGCGAGTTCAAAACATCCTGGAAGGCCTTACACGGAGCGAATCAGATGCACGCCAGCCTTAATCGTGCGGTGCGAGACTTTGTTCAGCTTTTTAAGTCTCGAAATCTGCCCTACGCGATCCTTGGCGGGCTGGCGGCTCGAGCTCATGGTATCCCCCGGCCGAAATGGGACGTTGATTTTACAATCGGTGTGGATCGAAGTCGGCTTCCTGAAGTCTTCGATGCGGCGGAACAGCTCGGTTATCTTGTTCCGGCCGCATACCGAGCGGGTAGGGTTGATGCAGTCGGCGGAATGCCGTTCGTGAAGTTTGGTGTGGCCATCAGCGATCGTTCCGTGGACATTGATGTGTTTCTCGCTGAGTCATCCTACCTGCAGACCGTCTTGTCGCGGAGGCAACATGCGGAAGTTGACGAAAACCTGAATGTCGATGTTGTTTCGCCTGAGGATCTGATTGTTCTGAAATCCTTGTCAGCTCGACCCCGTGACGCGATCGACGTTCAGGACGTTCTCTTCATGCAGGGCGAACTCGATCGGGACTACATGCGGCATTGGGCAGAGAAGCTTGGCGTGTTGTCGAATCTTGAAGAATCGTTAACGAAGTTTGATCAGTCGTCGGATGCCGAATGAAAAATGCGACACCGAAAGCCAACACCGCAGGTTCTGGAATTGATCGAGCGAATCCGGATCGCATTTGCAGAAGTCGTCCTCGGAGACGGGATTGGCCTGCACCAGGCAGAGGCCATGGACGATCACGCAACAACAGAGTTCACTCTGCGGAAACTGCGCTCGGGCGAAGAAGCTCAGAACTGGTCCCGACTGAATGTTAAAGAACTGAACAAATACAGCAGTGCGTTGTCGTTTTTTGACGCCGCAGGTATGCGGTTTCATCTTCCCGCGTATCTGATTGCGGAACTGAATAAGACACTGACCGTCGACTTGATGTTTTATTTGATTTGCGTCAATGACTATGACAAAGATCGTTTCTCCCTGTTGACTGCAGAGCAACGATCCGTGGTCGCTGAATATCTTAAATACTGCCTGACTGACGCAGGCGACTACATCCGGCCAATGATTGAAAACGCCTTGGCCCAGTCTTGGAGTTTTGAAAGGCAATAAAGCGAGGCAGGAGCCTCCGGGGCAGTGCGTTCCAAGGCTGGAGCCTTGGAACGAGATTCAACCATGGAACGAGATTGTGCAGCCCAATTCTCTATGCGGCGTCCTTCTTTTTCTTGCCGCCCTTTTTGCCTTCGCCACCAACTTTAGGAAGTTTTTCCTGTTGCTCAGGTGTGAGGAATGTCTTCAGTGCTGCAACAAGCTGGCCATTCACTTCGGCCTGCTGCTTATTGATTTCCTTCATTTTGGTTTTCTGTTCGTCAGTCAGCTTCAAGGCTTCTTCGACTGTTTTACGAGCTTCAGGACCCTTTTTGCCTGCATCTTTATTTGCTTTTTGAGCATCTTTTTCGGCCTGTTTCTGCTCGTCGATCAGCATTGCCATGCGGGTCTTATTGATTTCTGCAAGTTTTGGAGCGAACTCTTTATCAACTGCGGCGGCCTGTTCCTTTTGGGCATCCGTCAGTTCGAGCTTCTCAACAAAACGCTGGCTTGGAGACGGAGTCTTCTTTTCCTTTTTCTTGCCCTTTGGTTCGTCAGCAGAAACGCTAACGGTTACGGCCATTGCCAACAGAAAACACAGAGACGTCTTTAAAACCTGCATTCGCGTAAACTCCCGATTGATGGTGGTTGCCGGAATTTATTCCATGTGCGATCGAATTACTCATTCGAACCTGCTGTCTCCGGCATTCCGATAGGATGCTCGAACGGGCCGTTCTATTTCATTTTTCCGCAGAAGTCGGCGTGATCGTTATATTCCCGCCGTTTTTCCTGCCCGCATTGAAGGTTTGCCGATAAACTCCAATAATTCGGGAACGACAGAGAAAACTCGCGGCGTCAGGACTCTTGGTATGGATTATTCGTTTAACGAAATTCCAATCAGTGACGGGCTCTCGTAGCGAAAGTCGTCAAGACTTTCGGCGATTGACGGCGAATTCGAAAGTCTTGACGACTTTCGCTACCAGTAAACTCGACGTGGACAAAACACGACATCCTATTCAACATACGGCGTCAGGCTACAGGAATCATCACAGTGGCTACAGTCTCAGAAAAGACGCAACACACTTACGCAGACGCGGATGAATTCATCCAGTATCAACTGGAGAAAGCTCGCAATCGCATTAAAGCCACCGATCTGCTGACGGCTGGCGTGCTGGCCGGATTGCTGTTGGTTGGTTACGTTCTTGTCTTCACGCTGCTTGACCACTGGGTGATCGACGGCGGTTTCGGAGCATGGACACGTGCCAGCCTGCTTGCAGTCGTGTTGATATTGTGCGGCGCAATTCTCTACCGCTACGTCCTCCGTCCATGGTTTCGACGAATCAATCCGCTCTATGCCGCGCGGATGCTGGATCGATCGTCGTCCGAGATTCAGGGAAGTCTGCTGGCGCTCATCGATCTGCAATCCACCGGCCACGCATCAGACGGAGCCATTCATCGCACGCTCGAAAAACGCGCGGCCGTCAAACTCGCGGAAGTACACGTTGACGAAGCGATCGATCGGCGACTACTCACGCGGATGGGAACCGGATTGTTTGTGGTGACACTCATCACCTGTCTGTACGCAGTCCTCAGCCCAAAATCCATCAGCCTGTTGCGACCTCTGACGTTTGCACATACCACTGTTGCTACGCGAACGGTCATCGAAGCGGTCCAGCCAGGCAACACGACCATACCAGCGGGTTCGCAGTTGGAATTCGTGGCGGATCTTGCGGGCGTGATTCCGGAAGATGTTCGAGTTCTGTATTCCACATCTGACCGTCGATTCGTTGACGAACCATTGCCGATGCGAACCACCGACGACGAACACCGATTTCGCATCCTGATGGTGGGCGATGGTGATCGAGGTATCCGGCAGGACATGACGTATCGCATCGAAGCCGGCGATGCTCGATCCGAAACATTTACGATCACCGTTGAACAGCCTCCCACGGCGCGCGTGACAGAAGTGCGGTACGTGTATCCCAAGTACATGAATCTTCCCGAACGAACAGATTCCGCAGGTGCGATCGAAGCATGGGAAGACACGATGCTGACAATTCACGCCGAAGCCAGTGAGCCAGTGAGTGAGGCCGTGCTGCAAATGTCCGACGATGCTGCGTTCTCTGTGCGCGGCGAAGAGCTGCAGATGAAGATCAAGGAGACTCAGCTTTCAGCAGACTGGAAACTGACTCGCCGCGAAGACAATACGTTTCCAAAATTCTATCGCATTCAGGTGACAAATCCGGAAGGACACAAGGATCTGGAGCCTGTCGTTTATCCTGTGGATGTACGCCGCGATCAGGCTCCGATTTTAAAACTGATTGATCCGACGCGTGATCTGGAAGTCGCTGCCAACGCCGTGGTGCCGTTGCTGGTTGAGGCCGAAGATCCCGACTTTCTGCTGCGTTCCGTTACGCTGCATTATAAGGTCAACGGAAAACTGATTGAGCCACCGGAAGTGCTGTTGGACGCCTTTCAAACGGGACTCACGAAGCGTTGGGCGGATACCTGGGAATTTCGTCTGAAGCCGCTGAATCTAAATCCAGGTGATGTCGTTACTTTCCATCTGGAAGCACGTGACAATCGCCCGCCGCTGGGCAATCAGTCTCGCACAGGCGATTTGAATCTACAGATCACTGCGCCAGTCAGCGAGCAGCAGGTGCAGGAGCAGCTTGCTCAGGATCGTCAAATGCAGGATCAGATGCGTCCGCAGGATAAGAATGATTCCGGCAATGCACCGAAGAACCCTGGCGATGATCAGGCGGCACAACAGCCAAAGTCTGCGGAGAATCCTGACGAGCCCATTGCGAACGAAGATACGCCAGATGAACCAAAGGATGAACAGTCTCCGGAAACTAAAGATGGCAACCCGAACGGTTCACAGAATGATCCAAAGAACGGCGGCGGGCAGAAGAAAGATGGTCGAGATGCAGGCAGCAACGCGGACCAATCAGAAACGGGCAATGAACAGAATCAGCTCGGGCAGGAAGGTTCCAGCAGCCGTCAGCAGGATCGTCGCGCGGACGAAGATAAAGCGTTACAGAAGATTATTGAACGAGCGAATCGCGAAGGCCAAAAATCAGACTCCAGCGACAAAACTGACGGCAGCGATCCCAACAACGAAGATCGACGACCTGGCTCGGAAAATAAGACAGAACAAGAATCCAAAACGAGCAAGGATAGGAACCCCCCCGAACCGAATAACGATGACAAATCAGAAAAGGAAAGCGGTTCCAGTGAGCATGAAGGTGCCACAGCGGCAAATACCCCGAACGCCAATGGTGGTGATGATGCCAAAGCCAAACCCGCAGGTGTCGGAGAAGAACCACAAAAGAATTCAGACGAGCCTTCCGATGCGCCCGCCACAAATGAACAGAACGATGGCAAGAAAAAACCAACTCCGGGTGTAGATCAGTCTGCTGAAGACATGAACACCGGTGATCCTGAAGACGGATCAAAAACCGGCACGGAAGAAACCCGTCCTGTTACCTCCAGTGAAAAAACTCCGGGGGACGACACTGAGGCGATGGAGAAAAATTCTCCAGGAGACGACTCGTCCGAAAAACCTCCAGGCAGCGATCCTGCGCAAAAACCTAATGACGAGCCGAAACCCGGCGACGACCCTGCCAAGCCCGGCATGAATGAACCCAATGATCCGAAGAACACTGAAGGCGCACCGAAGTCGGACGAGCCATCAGACGACAAGTCACAAAAGGCTTCGAATAACAGTGGCAAGGATCCAGACAAGTCCGGCTCCGACCCGGAGAACGCAAACGGCGACCAGCAGAGTACCGGAAAACCCGGCGACGAGCCGAAGCCGGGCGATGCCACCGAGCAAACCGGTAGCAAAGAGAACAAAGAATCAGGTGGCGACAAGCCACCGATGCAAAACGAAAATCCAGCCAACATAAATTCAGAAGCTGGCCGCCAAAGCGATCCAAATAAATCCGGCAACGAAACCTCAAGGGATTCGAAGTCTGCAGATGAAAAGGGCGCTGGTGAAAAGGGCGGTGGTGAAAAAGGCGATGGGGAAAAGGGCGCTGGTGAAAAGGGCGCTGGTGAAAAGGGCGCTGGCGAAAAGGGCGCTGGTGAAAAGGGCGCTGGAGAAAAGGGCGCTGGTGAA
>JBDNFT010000293.1:0-9380 GCA_041689695.1 Planctomycetaceae bacterium
AGGTCAGCCTACGTAGTCCGACCTGTCCCAGGTCGGATTCCTTCGGCGTAGCCACATCTGACGCCTACCGCTTTCTCCCGCTCGCTATAAAAACGCGGCAGGAATAACCTTCGCCATGCCTGCAACTCACGCGGCCTTGTACCATCGCACGACGCTGAAGAATGCTGACCTGAGGACAGGTCAGCCTACGTAGTCCGACCTGTCCCAGGTCGGATTCCTGCGGCATAGCCACATCTGACGCCTACCGCTTTCTCCCGCTCCCTCACACGTCAGCGCACTGCCACCAACTCAACTACGAAATGCAGATCCGCATTGGGCGGTACCGCTGGTGGAGAGCCTTTGGGGCCGTAGCCCAGATCTGACGGGATCCAGAGTTCGATCATGCCTCCGTTACCTACCAGTTGCATGCCTTCGGTCCAGCCAGGAATCACACCGTTCAATGGAAACGAGATCGGTTCCCCGCGTTTGTAAGAACTGTCGAATTCTCGGCCGTTGTCCAACCAGCCTCGGTAGTTGCATGTGACCGTGTTGTGAGCCACAGGTTTTCTGCCATCCGCCTTTCTCAACACACGATACTTCAAGCCTGACCGCGTGGTCTTAAACTCCATCGGAGCGTCATCATCCATCACGCCGGTCCCGCTTTGCAGGGAAACACTATCCGTGTAGAGCACCGGACCGTTTGATTCGGCGGCGGACGTGGAACCAGTTTCTGTTTCCGCTGAGGCGTGCGGCTTACTAAATCGGGACTTGATCGGCGTCGAACAGCCGTTCATTAATGACAGCAGTCCCAGCATGGTGCCAGCAAGAATGACTCGCTTAAGATTCATATTACAATCCATTGAATGCCAAACCTTCCTGCGGTCGCCGACAAGATGAGAGGAATTTCGTTCCTCAGCGAACAGAAATCTACCGATTTTCCTGTTTTCTGGTAAGAACAGATTCCTTTTACCCCGCAAGCGGCGTGGCGTAAGCCCGCCGGTACAAAAACCCATAGAAGCATGGACTCCAGCGAGAAACAGTTCTCTCAGCCGATTCACTTCACGCGCCAGCCCGATACAATTCGCGATGCGGCTTTACCCGCAAACCAGCCAAAATTGCCTTGGACGTCTCCACACATGGAAATCCTGCTCAACGGTGAACCTCGCACGATCAATGCGTTCTGGACAATCGCCGATCTGCTCACTGACCTGAAGATCGAGAATCGCTATTGCGCCGTAGAACGCAACAGCCAGGTCGTCCCCCGCGAAGTGCATGCGCACTGCAAATTGCAGGCAGGTGATGTCATCGAAGTCGTGACGCTTGTCGGTGGCGGCTGACGCAAATCTGAAATCTGACGACTGAAAGCTCATCTAAAAATGACGACTCTGCCTCCAGACAAACCGCTTGTTCTGGGAACTCATACATTGAACTCCCGCCTGATCGTCGGCACGGGAAAATATGCGACTTTCGAACTGATGCAGGACTGCCTGGCAGCCAGCGGTTCGGACGTGATCACCGTCGCAGTGCGGCGCGAACGACTGGTGGATGCGTCCGGGCGCAACATTCTCGAATTCATCGACCTGAAACGATACACGATCCTGCCTAACACGGCCGGTTGCTTCAACACAGAAGACGCTATTCGAGTCGCACGACTTGGCCGTGAAATCCTGCGGGGACTCGAAAACCCCGGGGCAGACTGGGTAAAACTGGAAGTCCTGGCCGATACACGCACACTGCTGCCAGATCCCGTTGCGACCGTTGAAGCCTGCAAGCACTTGGTGGACGATGGATTTCAGGTTCTGTGCTACACGTCTGATGATCCAATCACGGCACGACGCTTAAAAGATGCCGGAGCAACCTCGGTCATGCCGGCGGGAAGTCCGATCGGCAGCGGTCAGGGTGTTCTGAACCCAAACAACATTCGCATCTGTCTGGAATATCTAAAAGAGAACGATCCAGACTATCCGGTGATCATTGACGCGGGTGTCGGTACCGCCAGCGACGTCGCGTTTGCGATGGAACTCGGCTGTGACGGAGTTCTGTTAAATACCGCCATCGCCAGTGCCCGCGATCCGCTCAGAATGGCGGTTGCGATGAAACACGCCTGCGAAGCCGGTCGCCACGCTGTGCTGTCAGGACGTATTCCTCGCAAGCTTTACGCGACAGCGTCAAGCCCAACGGAAGGCGTGATCAGCCGACCGTTGGGCTGACGCAACGTTCATCGACCGATCCTACGCCGCCGCGCGGCGACGGCCATATGCTGACCGAATATCGAGCACTGCATCGATCACGTCAGCCACGTCCTGATTGGACATCGAAGGTGACAGAGGCAGGCTAAGCATGTTCTGAAACGCAGCATGCGCCACTGGAAAATCATCCGGTGCGTAGTTGTATTTGTTCTTGTAGAATGAATGCATATGGATCGGAATGAAGTGTACCGATGTGCCGATGTTGCGAGCCGTCATTTCCTGAATGAACTGGTCTCGACCAATCGAAAGCTCAGATGATCTCAGACGCAGAACATACAGATGCCACGCATTGTTAACGTGCGATCGCGTGGTCGGTGTCAGGAACGCGGCGTGCTGCCCAAAGGCCGCGTTGTAGGTTTCAACGATCTCCCGGCGGCGTTCCTGCATGCGATCGAAACGTTTCAATTGCTGCAAACCAATGGCCGCCTGAATATCCGTCATGTTGTACTTAAATCCCGGCTCCACAATATCGTAAGCCCATTTGCCGCCGGCTGAATATCGGCTCCACGCTTCACGATTCATGCCGTGCAGACTGACCACACGAGCGTGATCCAGCAAGTCTGCGGCACCCGTCAGCATTCCGCCTTCACCAGTGGTCAGATTCTTAGTCGCATAAAAACTGAAGGCTGTGAGGTTTGATCCAGAGCCTATCGGCTGGCCTTCAAAACTGGCACCCACCGCGTGCGCGGCGTCTTCAATGAGGTGCAAATGATATTGTTCGGCGATCGCTCGCAGCGCGTTGAGCTCCACTGGATGCCCGGCGTAGTGGACCGCGATAATGGCCTTGGTATTGTTTGTAATCGCTTGTTCCACAGCGTCAGGCTGCAGGTTGAGCGTATCTGGTTCGACATCGACCAGAACCGGCGTGGCTCCAACGTGTTCGATCACATTCACGGACGCTGCAAATGTCATTGGCGTCGTAATGACTTCGTCGCCGGGGCCAATGTTCAACACTTTCAGCGCAACGTGCAATCCGGCGGTGCAGGAATTGAGGGCAAGGGCTGCTGGTGCCTGAACGGCATCTCGAAAATCCTGCTCAAACTGTTTCGTCCGAGGCCCCGACGTCAGCCAGCCGGATCTCAGAGCTTCGACGACTTCGTCGATTTCTTCGTTACCAATCAGCGGAAGTGAAAATGACAGAAATGAATTGCGCACAGGTGACCTCCATGTCATCGCGCCGATATTATTTAGTGACTCCACAGGCTATCTAACGATTTTCCGTAAACACTGCGATAGGAAAACGATCGTAGGACGGGCTTTTCCAGCCCGTCCAAATTTTCTTCCTGAAACAGTAACGAATTCTCGTTCCGGGGCTCCTGCCTCGGAACAAGGACGTAACACCGCATTTATCTCATTCATCTCGGTCCTCCCATTTTTACTGCCAGCCTTTGCTCAAGGCACAGCTCCGGCAGATCCTGCATGTCCCCCTGTTTATCTGCCATGCACAAACGTCGCGTCCGTCCTGCTAAATTCTGGATGGTCGGGTTTACGGGTTGTCTTCTTCGCGCCGAACGAAATGATGGGAACGTTCGGCTTGCGCGGTTCATGGATGAGC
Organism: Planctomycetaceae bacterium; assembly: GCA_041689695.1. Taxonomy (GTDB): domain Bacteria; phylum Planctomycetota; class Planctomycetia; order Planctomycetales; family Planctomycetaceae; genus SXXK01. The sequence goes on from JBDNFT010000293.1 coordinate 3,784, forward strand.
TGACGTCGGCTGGTTTGGGATGTTGTGTTGTGAACGAATATCTGGGTTGCTGGTCAGAGGTTTTGACCACTCGGCGAAGACCGTCGGAAACCTGTTCGCAAAAGACATCTCCTGATCAGTGACTAAAACCATGAAACATTTTCCATTGAGCCTTGCTCTGTTGCTGTTTTCGCTGTGTGCCATTCCGACTGCGGCTTGTGCGCAGGGGACCGCATCGTCAGTTGTCACTTCCTCAGTGACGCCGGCAACCGAAGTCAGTCGCCGAAATACGGCTGTGACTTTGAATTACTGCCGCGCTGCGCTGCATCGTATTCGCCGCGCACCGTCCAAGAATGTGCTGGTGGAAGAGCAACAGCGAATCCTGAACAATCTCGACCTGAACCAGATCGACGATCCCGAAGTCATTGTGCTGTATCGGTCCATTCTTGACGAAATCGGACAGGTAGAAATCAGCGATCGCGAGCGGACGGTCATTGGAGAACAATTCGTCCGGGGAACACAGCGCAAGATGGGCACCGATTTCTTTGTCATCGGAGCACAGGCGGCCACGGGGCAACTTGGTTCGGTGATCCAATCGGGCGCGAACAGTTGGTGGGACTACCGAACGACGAGCATCAAACGCGACTCAGACTTGTGGCAGGTCGAGAAGACGCAATTCACCACGCTGATGACGCGATCTTCGACGTTTCTTGATAGCTTCTGGAAGCTCAGCCGAAAAAATGAGATCCCCGACCGCTGGCTGCTGCGCGACCAGGATTTGGATCAGTTATCGGATACTCTGGAAGAAAAAGACCCTGAACGACGTCTGCGAATGCTCGCGCGATCAGAACGGTTCATGGAATGCTATCCGCCGTATTGGTATTACGTCGCCCGGACTCAGCAGCAACTTGGCAAAACGGACGACGCGGCAAAGACATTTCAACGCCTGACGGAAATCGGCCAGGGCCATTTTCGACAGGACGATATGCTCGCCAGCAGCATGGCGAATCTGGCATTGATTCAGGAGAGCCAGCATGACCCGGAAGCTCCTCGGACAGCAGCCAGGGCGTTCGATTATTCAACACGCAGTTGGGAGTCCAATCTCGTCTGCGCGTGGGTGCTTGGTCGTCATGCCGAATATCGCGATGCCGAAAATCTCATTCTCTGCAACATGGATGATGAACTTGAAACAGAGCAAAGTACGGTCGCGTTGGTGTCTTTGTATTTTCATTCGGCAGACAAGACAAAGCTGAAGTCACTGCTGGATGATGAGCAGATCGTGCGTCGAATCCCTATCCCCGGTTTACTGCTGTGCGCAAAACTACTTGGACCGGAAGAGCTTCCTGCGCGGGCCAGCACATATCTGGCTTCAACTCTGACTGCGGTGCCTCGACCTTCAGGTCGCATAAATGCGATTTCCGTCGCCGCGGCGCGTGGATGGAAACTCAACGATGCGGAGACAACTATTTCTGACGGTAGCTCGACGTTTCAATACGCCGGCCATCGCGCGGTGGAAGACGGCTTGGAAATGAGTTTCACGCCATCGCTGAATTCACGCAGGGAAGGAGAACTGGGTAAGACTCTGCGCATGACGCTGCAATACCCGGCGACTCCGGCGATTCGTGTGGTGCTTGCTCAGGAAGAACAAGCTGAAAGTTCCACCAATGATCAACGCAACTCATCGCGCTTCAATTTGTTCGGCGGCAATTTACCCAGCTCGATCCGTCCACGCGAAGGGCAACGCATGTATCGCATCAAGGAAATCGAAGTCGATGGCCTGCGATTATCGCTCCGCCCTGACGAGGCAGATAGTATTGAAATCCGCGTCTTGAAACCGGAGTTCTCCGGCTACGACGATTCGACGCGCGGCTAACGACTCCTGTCACTCGCCATGCGATTCCGGGCCAAAGGCCCACAATGTGAAAGCCCAAGGCATCGCCCGGCGATTGCCTCAAAAAATCGCAGGGCCAGCGTAGACGATTTCACCGCCAAGCGAGGCACTGTCGGGGCCGATGTCTATAATCCAGTCGCTGCAGCGAATGACGTCTGGATTGTGTTCGATCACGATGACGCTGTGCCCGCTGATTACCAGTTGGCGAAGATGACTCATTAGACATCCGACGTCAGCAGGATGCAGGCCGCTGGTGGGTTCGTCAAGAATGTAGAGTGTGTGTTGCGTTGATGGAGCTGCGAGCTCGGACGCCAGCTTTGCCCGTTGAGCTTCGCCACCTGAAAATGTCGTCGCTGGCTGGCCCAGCGTCAGGTATCCGAGGCCGACGCTGCGAAATGTTTCAATCACGCTGTGCAGCTTCTGGAACTCGCTGAAGAAATCTGCCGCCTCATCGACGCGCATCTTCAGAATATCTGCCACCGAACGATCTCGAAACCGAATCGATCTCACCGTGGCGCTAAAACGTGATCCGTGGCAGGCAGGACAAGGCACGACAGCGTCCGGCAGGAAGTTCATTCGTACATTGCGTGTGCCTGTGCCTCGACAGTCACTGCACCGTCCTTCACCGGAATTGAAACTGAAGTGCTGTGATGTAAATCCGCGAGCCCGTGCATCGCGTGTCTTTGCGAACAATCGCCGCACGTCGTTCCATACATCGCTGAGTGTTGCAATACAGGATCGCGACGACCGACCGAGAGAACTTTGATCCAACGAAACGACACGCTGAATATATTCAATGCCATCGACGCCGTCACAGCGCGCGTCGGCGGCTGCGGTGGCGGGATCGCGCTGCCTATTTACGACGGCGGCGACTATCGGCAGCAGCGTGTCTGTAATCAGCGAGCTTTTGCCGGATCCGCTCACGCCCGTCACACAGACCAGGCAATCCAAGGGCGAATCGACTGTGATATTCTTGAGATTGTTGAGCCGCGCGTTTCGAATCGTTAGCCGCCGCGACGATGGAGTCATTTCAACGGCAGAAGATGCGACTTTGGGCAATTCGCCACGCAGATATTTTCCCGTCGGTGATTGCGCGTGCAGCTTTGCATCGGCCGGAGTTCCCGCAAACAACAAGCGTCCTCCATCCGCTCCCGCGCCTGGTCCGAGATCAATGAGCCAGTCTGCGGCTCGGATGATGTCTCCGTCATGTTCGACAACAATGACTGTGCTTCCTGAATCGCGAAGTTGATTGAGCGTTTTCAAGAGCCGCTGCGTATCGCGAGGGTGCAAGCCGGCCGTTGGTTCGTCAAGAATCAGGCAGGCCCCATGCAATTGCGAACTGAGAGACGCCGCCAGCCGCGACCGCTGAAACTCGCCGCCTGACAATGTTCGTGTTGCACGATCCAGCGTCAGATAGCCGATGCCCACATCGTCCAGGCATTTCAGACGAGCCCGAATATCCGGTAACGTACGTTCCGCAACGAGCCGGGACTCCTGCGACAGTGAGACTCCTGACGATTCGCCTGATTGACCAACTTGCCCGATCCAATCATCGACGATCTTCAGTGCATCAGCGACGCTTAACTGCGAAAACTGCTGAATCGTCATCGACAAAAACGTAATTGCAGAGGGGAACGGCTGAAGTCTTGATCCGTGACATGTCTGGCATGGCTGATGATGAAACGTCGTGATTTCTTGATCGAAATCAACGGCACCTTGCAGACCCAATCCCGTGCATTCCGGACAGGCTCCCCATGGCGAATTGAAACTGAAGTTGCGTGGTTCCGGTGTTGCGAAATTGAGATCACAATCCGGGCAACTGAAGCGTGTGCTGTACAGTTTTTCAATCCAGACACCATCCGCTTCATGGCTGATGATGCAGGTCCCATCACTTTCACGACATGCGAGTTCGATTGATTCACGCAGTCGCGGCGATATGCCGTCCTTGAGCACGATACGATCCACGATGGCTTCAATCGTGTGTGATTTCCTGGCGTCGAGCGATGTGGCTTCCGCTATATCCACTACCTCGCCGTCGATTCTGGCACGCACAAAACCGTTGCGAGCGATCCGTTCAAGCACTTCTTTATGTCCGCCTCGTCGGCCTCGAACCATCGGCGACAGAATCATCAGCCGCGTGCGTTCCGGCAACAGAAGTGTGCGTTGCAGAATCTGATCGACCGATTGCCGCTGCACCGATCGGCCACAACTTGTGCAGTGTGCGGTGCCGCCGCGTGAATACAGCAGTCGCAGAAAATCATGAATCTCCGCCGTCACGGCCAGGGTATTTCGTACGGGAACGGAGGAGACTCGCTGATCGACGCTGATGGTAGGAGCCAGCCCGGTGATATCATCCACATCCGGCCGCGGTAGTTGACGAAGCAAGGTCCGTGTCTGAACGGAGACGCTTTCCAGATAACGTCGTTGGCCTTCCGCAAAGAGCGTATCGAAGGCCAGAGAACTTTTACCGGAACCGCTGACGCCCGTCATCACGATGAGTTTTCCGGACGGCAGATCAACATCGATATTGCGAAGGTTGTGAGTTCGTGCGCCGCGGATGCAAATCATGGAATTGTCAGATGCTGTGTTCATTGAGGTGAATCGTATTGCTCCGTTTAACCCGACTCGAAGAGGAGGCTGGGCGCTCGGCTCCTCCTCTTCGAGTCGGGTTAAACGATTATTAACGGGCGCGATTCCGCTAGGACTCTTCAGCATCCGGATTCGACGCACTTTGCAGCCATTTTGCCAAATCACGCTGAAGCAACAGCAGATTTTGAAATCGGTTCCAGGCAATATCCATATTGCCATCACCAAATTCATCCCGCTGCGTCGCCGACAGAATCACGTTCTGCAGTTGTTCGTGAATGCAGGCCAGGACATCTGACATTTTGGCCTGCTGCAGCGTTGAAAGATTTGCCGGCAAAGGCGGACGCTCATTCGGAAACAATGGGAACAGCAGATGTTCGCCGTTTAAGTTGTCTGCCATGCTGAACTCAGCATCTTCATGCCCACCTGCTGGCAGCGATCTTCCGTGAGGTCCCTGCATGGGCAGTAAAGCATCGACGTTAACGCCCAATTGCCTGGCTCGATCAGCGATTTCTTCATCGCTGCCAAACAACAGCGTGCAACGGCCCAACTGCAGATGATCTCCGGGTCGCAGAATCCGCAATTGCACGGGATGTCCGTTAATGCGACTGCCATTGGTACTATTCAGGTCCGTGAAGATCACGTGGCCGCCATCGTCCTGCAGCTTTGCGTGCAAACGGCTGATACGCTCATCATTCAGTTGCACGCTGTTCACTTCTTCTCGACCAATCGTAATCGGTGTATGAAGATTGCGAAAAACGCGACCTCGTTCAAGGCCCTCCAGAACCGTTAGTGTCACGCTGGCCATTGAAGATTGGACCTTGACGAAAAGTACAGGTGAAACAGCAGCGTTGTGGACTACAGCCCGAGGACGTCGGCCATGGAATACAAGCCAGCACCTTGCGCGACGACAAATTTTGCCGCAGCAAGAGCACCGTAAGCATAACTGTCGCGGGTATGGCCGCGAACGGTCATATCTATCGTTTCACCCATCATCCCGAACACGATTGTATGCTCACCGACGTTGTCGCCTGTTCGTACCGCGTGATAGCCGATTTCGTTCAGCGAACGTTGACCAACTCGCCCATCGCGACCGTGGACATGGTGTTCCTGCCCCATTTGTTCGGCAACGATTTTACCG
>JBDNFT010000294.1:0-5943 GCA_041689695.1 Planctomycetaceae bacterium
GAGTTGTTCTTTTGTCATCTGATCCAGCGGCATGTCGGCGTTGATGGCGTTGATCAGCCAGTCGCGATAAGGCCAGACGGTGCGTCCAAGATCTTTTTCGTAGCCCTTGGTGTCGGCGTAACGGGCAAGATCCATCCACATGCGAGCCCAGTGTTCTCCAAATCGCGGACTGGCGAGCAACTCGTCGATCATTTGTTCATAGGCTGCATCGCTCGGATTCGCAGCGAATTTATCGGCGACTTCGACGGTTGGCGGCAAACCCGTGAGGTCCAGCCATACACGCCGAACCAACTGATGTGGTTCCGCCGCTGCCCGCAACGTAATGCCTTTTGCTGCCAGCGTTGACGACACAATTGTATCGATCGGCGACTCACCATTCTGCGCAGAAATCGGAGGTCGTTCGACAGGTTCAAACGACCAGTGCCGTCCCCACTTTGCACCTTCAGCGATCCATCGACGCAGCGTTTCGATTTGTTCTGGTTTCAGCTCTTTGTGCGAATCTGCGGGCGGCATCAAGACATCCGGATCAGTGCTCATGATCCGCTGCATCAAAGTGCTCGCATCCGGATTGCCGGGCACGATCGTCATACCGCCTTCATGTTCCGCCTTGGCGTCGGCCTCGATATCAAAACGCAGATTCGCTTTGCGTTCATGTTCATCGGGCCCATGGCACGCATAACAGTTCGTGGAAAGAATGGGCAACACATCGCGTCCAAAACGCACGGCATCTTGCGCTTGCAATTCGCTGACGAGCGATGCTGAAATGAGACATGTGGCAATAAATGAATTTTGTATTTGGCGCGACATCGTTTGCGTTCGTTTTGGAATGAATGGATGCGAAGATGCCTGAATTCTAACAACTCGCGTCCATCAACCAAGTGCGAGACTGGAGTGCGGCGATCAGTCGCTGTGTGTTTAGTTTTGTAGTAGCATGAATCGTCTTTCTAGTGCTTAGCCAGGAATCACCATGATATCTGAATCAGAAACTAAAAGCCCTGGGTACATCAGCTACGCATGGATCGTTGTGGCATTGCTGTTTCCGGTGGCGTTGCTGAACTATCTCGACCGGCAGATGCTGGCGACGATGAAGACTTCAATGATCACTGATATCCCATCGATCAGCGACAGGGAACATTGGGGGTTCGTCCTTGGCAGTTTCAAATGGGTCTACGCAATCTTAAGTCCCTTTGGTGGCTATGTGGCAGATCGCTACAGCCGCCGTCACGTTATCGTGATAAGTCTGTTCGTTTGGTCGGTGGTGACATTCGCAACAGGCTTCGTGTACACATACGACCAACTGGTGTGGACTCGAGCACTGATGGGCATCAGCGAAGCTTTCTACATCCCGGCAGCATTGGCGCTGATCACGGACTTTCATGTCGGACGCATGAGATCCACGGCGGTGAGTGTGCATCAGACAGGCATTTATTGCGGCTTGATTCTCGGCGGGTTCGCTGGCTACGTGGCCGATAGCCCAATGCTTGGCTGGCGTATGGCGTTTTATTTTTGCGGAGTTCTGGGAGTTCTTTACTCGCTGCCACTGATGATGATTCTGCGAAATCCGGAACGCAAGACGGAACGGGTTTCACTTAATCCCATTCAGTCATTGACGGAACTGCTGACTAATCGCAATTTTCTGTTGCTGGTGGTTTACTTCACATTGCCAGCAATCGCGGGCTGGGTCGTCAAAGACTGGATGCCCGATATTCTTCAGGAGAAATTTGATCTGAAGCAAGGAAAGGCCGGATTAATTTCGATGTTCGTACATCCGGCGTCGATCGCCGGTGCTGTCATCGGTGGTTTGCTGGCGGACTACTGGATGAAGAAGGCAACTCGCGGGCGCATCTTTGTGAGCGCTATCGGAATGGCGATGTTTCTTCCGGCGTTATTCAGCGTGGGCAATGCCTCTTCATTTTCAGTGGCCATCGCTGGTTTGGTTGTATTCGGACTGGGTTGGGGATTTTTCGATTGCAATAACATGCCGATTTTGTGCCAAATCACGCGGCCTCAACTGCGTGCGACGGGTTACGGACTCATGAATCTCGTCAGCATCAGTTGTGGCGGTTTCGGCGACTGGGGATTTGGATTTTTGCGAGATCGCCACGTGCCGCTCAACCTCATCTTCGGCGCGTTTGCGCTGATAGCAGCGGTGTCAATCATTGTCGTATTGCAGATCCGCCCACAGCCACAGGAACCAAAGGATTTTTGATTTGAGATTTTTAATTTTTGATTCGAAATCGCATTCTTACAGGGTGCGATCGACGTCCAGCACTTATCCCAGACGAAGGCCAACCGGCAATGCTTCGCCGAGGATTAAGCTGGCTTCTTCACTTTCCAGCGAGCCGCCTTCGGTGATGAGCGTGATGAGATGACTCTTCACGCCGGCAGATGTCATGCGATCCGCAAGTCGTGTACGTAAAGCATCATCGATATCGCGGAAGCGGTCGTGAGTCCTGCGGGCCAGTTGCATCAGCGTCAACTGCGTCGTGGAATCATCCAGATCGCCGACGCGAAGCAGGACATCAATCCATGTCGAAACCTGCTGCACGGGGACAACAAGATTTAGCGGGCCATACACGGGCACTCGGCCACCAATGCGACCAAGGCTCCAGATCAACGCATTCCGTACGGATTCAAACGCCGGCCGATTGATGAGATCGATAATCATGTCGCCAAGTTCAATACGTACCGATTGTTGCAGCAGCTCCATCGAACCCAACATACGCCAGATTTCAGCGGCTTCATGATTGCCCGATGCATAAGGAGCCGCTTTTCAACGACCCGTTTGAACTTGCCGAAAACGTTGACGAATCGCGGGCAGCACCGTTGAGGAAATTTGCGTTTGCCGACCAGCCGCCAGCCCACCCGAAATGCGGCGACACAACGTACGCAGCTCCGCCAGGCACGCGGCCGTGGAATGCATCAAACGACCGTTTGTCGCGCGCCATGTTTCTTCGACTCGCCAATCGTCAGCCGCCATGCCAAAACCTGGACGCAGGCAAAATCCAGTCAGGTTCAGCCAGCGCGCTTCATGCTGAGGACTCGGCCCACGACCGTTGCTGAGTTCCAGCAATTCCGCCCACATCGCGCGCAGCAACGACGAGGGCCATTCCAATCGCGCCAGGCCAATGACTTCCGTCAATTGCTTCATCGCATCTTCAGGGCGAATCGTACTGTCCGGCCCGAACACATTTCGCAGCACTGTGATCGCAGCGGTCACCAATTCCTGATCGACGATGCCAGATTGTTCGGCAGCACCCGTATGAGCGACGCGATCTGTTTCCGTTGCCGAACGCACGTCAAATTGCAGTTGCCAGCGACGTGAACCTTCCACTTGCTCGCACCACAGATCCAGCGTTCCGATTTCCGTCAGAGTCGCCGACAGCCGAGCGTCCACAGTTGCGGCGTCACCACGTTTGCGAGTCGTCAGCACGGTGCGGATTGGCGGAAGCGCGGTCATTTGTTCCGGGTCGAATGGAATGATCTGTCCGGGCTTATCTGTCAATCGCGTGCCGGAAACAAGGATCGGGAATTCCACCGGTTCCGAAGTTCGTACCTGAAACGTGCGATCGATGACGACCGGCGTCGAAGAAGCTTCTGTCCCGGCCGCGACAAGACACAACGCCGCTCGCTGACCATCAGCCTGTTCGATGCCGATGTAAAACGTGCGAGCTAAGCCAGCCACAATTCTGATGCCAACACCGCGCCGCACCATGCCAAAATACGCTGCTCCGCGAGCGACGGCCAGATCCAGGCGATCGTTCCGAAGTACAACAGGCGACCATTTCGAGTCGCCAGCGCGAAACCAATTTTCCAGCGATTCGATCAAGCGCGAACGCAGTACCGGCGACGCGAGAAATCCGCCGTTGAACAGCACGATGTCGGGTCGTGCTGCGTTAAAGCCCGGAAGATCGGTCGGATCAGTCGGATTGGACTGATCTGACTGATCTGACTGATCTGACTGATCTTTCGCCTGCGAATGCGTCTGCAGAAACATCGCCAGATACTTTGTAATCGCAGCATCGGCGGCATATGGCAGACCAAATTCCTGAAATCCAGACTGCCGCTTTTGTGGCCGTTCATGCAGCTCGACCATCGGCAGAAAACCATCGACGAACAATGACATGACGTCATCGCGCGACAGTTCCGTCTGCCTCGCGCCGCCGATCAGCCGTGAGCCGGTACCCGACACCACAACCGTGTATGTTTCCGGCGCGTTGGGGCCGAGCAGAACCTCTTTGGCGTGACGGCAGGCCGGAATGAGCATGCTCCACTGTCGAGGATCCAGCTTGCCGCCGTTCGTTAGTTTCTGTTCGACAAAATGAGCCAGTGCCAGGTCCAGATTGTCGCCGCCAAGCAGAAGATGATCTCCCACTGCCACGCGGTGAAACTGTAAACGCCCGCCTTCTCCGGATCGCACGTGGATCAGGCTGAAGTCGGACGTGCCGCCACCGATATCGCAGACCAGAATCGTCTGCCCCGGTGAAACGATCTGATCCCATTCATCACGATGCGCATCGACCCACGAATAGAACGCGGCCTGCGGTTCTTCCAGTAAGACAATGCGTGGCAACCCTGCCATTCGCGCGGCGGCGACGGTGAGTTCACGTGCGACTTCATCGAATGACGCGGGAATCGTCAATACGATATCCTGGTCTGCCATTGGATGATCAGTGTGCCCCGCATGATCAGAGTGCCCTGCGTCCCACGCTTCTTTCATGTGTCGCAGATAACGCGCGGTCGCTTCAACTGGTGATGATCGCGTTACATCCGCCGCTCCGTGCCATGGAAGCAACGCGGCTTTGCGATCAACACCGTTATGACACATCCATGATTTCGCCGATTCGATCATGCGTCCGGGCAACGTGCGTCCGTGGTCGCGCGCAAAAACGCCGACGGCTCCTGCGGGTGCTTCTTTCAACCATGGCAGTCGAGTCGCACCGGAGGCTCGTTCATTCGGCATTGCTTCGTAATAAAAGGATGGAAGCGTTTCCAGTTTCTCGACCTGACCCGCAGCGACAACCTGAGCGATCGCGAATGTTTCGATCTTCCAATGCTCGATGTGTGTGTCAACGTAACTCACGGCGGAGTTTGTTGTTCCCAGATCAATACCGATGACAAAGCGTGGTCGAGCGGGCTCTTCGATGGCTGATTCCAGATGTTGTTTCATTGCGGGATTTGATTTGTCAGTCATTGATCATTTCATCAGCGAAGAGATGCAAGCCGCCAAGTCCGCCGGATTTTGGGATGGCATCCAGGAACAGTTCCGCCAGACGGAAGTCTTCGTTCGTGGTGATTTTGATATTCATCGGCCAACCATCAATAACATGCACTGGCTGTGAAATGGCTTCAAGAAGAGATGCTTCATCGGTCGCAGCCGCCAGGTTTCGGCAACTCGCAAACGCCTTCTGCAGCAATGATGTTGCGAAGACTTGAGGAGTCTGAGCCTGCACAAGACCAGTGCGATCAACGGTTCCGGAAATAACAGCGTCGTCACCAACCCGCTTAACGGTGCTGCTGATTTTTAAGCCAGGGATCGCAGCCTGATGCATCTCCGCCGCCGCGAAGATCTGATCAACCCACCGCGCCGCCAGCAGTGGTCTTGCGGCATCATGGACGGCGATAAAATCTGCAGGCTTTGTGATGGCATTAATACCGTTCCGGACGCTTTCGGCTCGCGAGGCACCGCCTGCAACCAGAGTGATCTCCATAAACGCCATGTTGGCCCTAAACGTTTCTTTAAACCAATCCATGTCTTCAGGAGCCACAACCAGAATCGTCTGGCAAACATCCGGGCGGTTCAGGAAATGTTCTGCAGTCCGCACCCAAATCGGCCGGCCCTTCAGTTCTACGAAGGGCTTCTTTCTCTTAAAGCCGCGAAACCGGCTGCTTTGCCCGGCGGCAGGTAGAATGACAGCAAATTTTGACAATTGAAGGCCCTTA
>JBDNFT010000295.1:0-3726 GCA_041689695.1 Planctomycetaceae bacterium
CCTTCGCACGGACGCTCAAGACAGACCGGTTACCCGATCCGCCCCTCCGCTGAAGGCCGAAGTAATTGGCTAAATTTTCCTCGTAAGACACTTTCATTCTCTATTCCAGACCGGTTTTATCCCGGCACACTGCGTCCCCTGTTCGTCGCGCTGGTGCGAACTCACGCTTGTTGTAATTGAGTGGATGCCGCGCGATTGAGATTGACGTGACGAATGAATTCGCTATTCTTAGTCCAACATGGCGAATTCATTCGTCACGTTTAGACAGGAGTAAAACATGGCACGGGCAGTTTCCAGTCAGCCGACAGAGGTCGAGCTGCAAATCCTGCGGATTCTCTGGGAAAGCGGCGGCTCGACGGCACGCGAGGTCCACAATGGACTAACGAAAATCAAGGAGACCACGTATTCGACAACCGTTAAAATGTTGTCCGTAATGCTCGACAAAGGTCTTGTCAAACGTGACGAAACGGCGACGCCTCAGGTTTACAGAGCTGCAGCAAGCCAGAAGGTGACTCAGAAGAAAATGCTGGGGGACCTTGTTGAAAAAGTCTACAACGGTTCGGCGATGAGTCTTGTGCTGCAGGCTTTGTCCTCGGGAAAAGCGTCTGCCGATGAACTAGCCGAAGTTCGCAGGATGGTCGATGAGCTGGAAGGGAAAAAGCCATGATGCCAGTTCAGCTGATGGTTATTCCGGTCTGGGTTGAGCGCCTTGGATGGACGCTGGTGCATTCGCTGTGGCTGCTGACATTCATTGCAATTTTGGCAGCGATCGTGCTTCGTTTTCTGCGGAGTCGGTCCGCGCGTGCGCGGTATGCGGCGGCGGTCGCGATGTTGGCCTTGATGGTGATTGGGCCGATGGCAACGTGGGGCCTGATCTCGGGTGAGTCCGTTGCGGTAGTCTCGTCGATACGGGATGCGGATGATCGTGTGTTGTTGAGTACCGTTGGCTCAGGTGTGCGCAGGCCGGTGACCTCGGAGTCGAGCGCGGAGCGTTCTGAGGATACATTCCCGGTGCCGGTGGAGGCAGTTCCTCCACGTGTTGTGGCAGAAGGGACGGGAGCTCCCGGCTCAGGTCCCGTAGCGAGCACGCTTGCCGACGTTGGGGTATCTTTAGACGAGAAGTCAGCATCGAACGTGTCGTACTTTAACGAGTCCCTTGAGAAGATCTCGCAGGCAATCAAGCCGCGTTTACCAGTACTGGTTGGCGTTTGGTTTCTGGGAGTCCTGATTTGTTCAATCCGGCCCGTCTGGGGACTTTGGATCCAGTGGCGATTACGTCATACGGGTTTGCTGCCAGTTTCGGAATCCATTCAATCAATGTTGAATGTGCTGATGAAAAAGTTGGGACTGACACGTGCGGTTCGAGTGGCGGAGTCGGCTCTTGTGAAAGTGCCACTGGTCGTTGGTTATCTGCGTCCGATGATTCTGCTGCCTGCCAGTGTCATCACGGGCCTGTCGTTGTCTCAACTGGAAGCCGTGCTGGCGCATGAATTGGCTCATGTGCGCCGTCATGACTGGCTGGTCAATGCACTTCAGGTGATCGTTGAGACATTGCTGTTTTATCATCCGGCCTTTTGGTGGCTGTCGTCACGCATTCGTCAGGAACGAGAACTCTGCTGCGACGACATCGCTCTCGGACTGAACGTGGACAAAGCCGTTTATGCTCGCATGTTGCTGACATTGGAAGAACTCCAGCACAAAGCCGTTTCCCCTGCACTCGCAGCAACCGGCGGCGACCTTGCGGCGCGAGTTCGAAGACTGCTGCCGCCAGCCGCGAGCCCGAATCAAGCTCGATCATCAGCCGCAGGTTTTGCAATCATCGTCGCTTCGCTGGCACTTGTGCTTGTCGCGAGTTCCATGACTTCGGTCGTACGTTCGGAACCGCAAAGTGTTGATGCCGAACATCCCGTAAGCTCGAACAGTCCGGCTGCTGGTGCCGTCGGCAACACGAAAATCGAAACCGGCGCGGCCTTTGTGACTGGGCAAGTGATCCATACCAACGGAAAGCCGGCCGCTGGCGTCGAAGTGAACTTTGGAACTAATCGCCGATCGCTCAGCGAAGGTGCATTGCTGACGGGAGTGACCGACGCCAACGGGCGGTATCGCTTCAAGATTCCCGAAAGGCATCTCGCATCCCGCGCTCGAGTTTATGTGATCCCAATGGACGCTGCTGCCGTGTCACGCGCGGTTTCGAAGAACTTCGGTGAACAACCTGTTTTTCAGTTGCAACGGGGAACACGTTTGAGCGGAAAAGTGGTTGATGCTCAGGGGAAAAGTGTTGCCACAGTTGTTGTAAAGGTCAATGGCGGCGAACGCATTCCAATGCGATATGCGATTACGAACGATCAAGGTGAATACACAACTCCACCGTGTCAGTATGGAGATTACAAAATCCAGTTGGTCAATTCGGGAGCAATTCCGTCATCCGACGAACGAGGAGTGACACTTTCGTCTGCATACCTGCGGAAAGAGCATGTGATCTCGAAGTCTGCGCGATCTCAAAAACGGCTCGAGGACTTCCACCCCGTGGATTCAGTAAAGATTCAGGTTCATCTGCAGAGTTCGAACGGAAATCCCGTTTCAGACGACAGCCTGTATCTGTTCGGAACAATGAGCGGAGACTCCTGGAGTGAAAGACTTCACGAAGTCCGCGACCGGACGGGCTTGTATGAGATCATGGTCCCCAAAGGCTTGTACGGTCGATTTGGGCGAATGCATCCACATGGCTGGCCGAAAAATGACTACGTCTTAAGTGTGGCGAACGGCAATTTGGGACACTTCGTTCGCGACGAGAGTCTTGTGTTCACAATGAAAAAAATCTGCTGGCTGGAATTGACGATTGCCGTGGACGGCAACTTGATAAATCAAAGAACGCACGTTCACGACATTTCGAATGGAAACTCGGTTACCCCGTTCGATACGCATGAAAGCGGCATTTTTTACTCGCTGAAAGCTGCTGGTGATCCGCTCGAAAAACGCTTTGCAAATGCGAATGTCATAGGACCATTCTCCAGAGGCCATGCGTCACTACACATGACCCTTGCACCTGAGACGGAGTATGAACTTCGGGTTGAAACTTTGTCGGGGAAATCATGGAAGGAAACGTTTATTACCAAAGAGGGAGAATCCCGGAAGATCGAAGCGAACCTTGTGTCTGATGCACAGGCAGCGACGTCTGCAACTGAAGCAAACGAGTCTTCAGAGTTATCCGAAGCTGTAACCGAAGAGAAAAAATCCGTTGTACCGAATGAGCAGGACAACCTCGCTAAGAAAGACCTCCGAAAACGCACCGTGAAAGTTGTTGACGAAAATGAAAAACCGGTCGCTGGTGCCGAAGTTCGACTGCAGTTCATGCATGATGAAGACGGTGGATACTACGTCGGTGAATTGATTACCAAGTCAGCAAACGAAAAGGGGATTGTGGAAATCGCGGTTCCTGAAGATGCGGGATCTGTTTCAATTGCGGTCGTGGCTGACGGATTCAATGCGTTGAGGGAGCAACAGGCGGCAGCCGGAAGTTCGAGTATTCGACTTAAACGAGGCCGATCGATTCATGTGCGAGCGGTTGATGAAGCAGGAAAAGTGCTGACAAAGGCCGTTCCGCTGCTGGCGGGCCACCGAGTCGTTGGTCGAGAATTTGTTCCGCAGGAAGATGGAACTTTCAAATCTCCCTCTGTCGATCTGAATCGGCGTTTGATGCGAGTTGTCACGGCCCAGGAAGATGGC
>JBDNFT010000296.1:0-4333 GCA_041689695.1 Planctomycetaceae bacterium
GCGGCAAGTCGGCAATGCGGTCCCGCCTCCTATCGCTTTCGCGCTGGGAAAGCACATCCTTGCGATCGAACAGAAACTTAGGATACGGCGAGTGCGCCGCCGTCGCGTTAGCTGATGGTTGCGTCTGCCGAATTGGGAGATCCATGAGGACACAGCACTTTGCTGAAAGGCGAAACAAAACGAGGGGCAGGTCTCTCAGTTCGATCCCGTCAAAACAAGGAGACCCTTTACGGGGTTCTGACCAACGGTGCCGGTGGCTTGCGGGTTTGGCAACGGTGCTGTGTGGTTTACAAACCGGTAAACCACTGGCACGGGGCCAGTGGGGACAGGCGGGTTGTTCGGTTGTGGTTTGCTTGTAGTTTTCAAACCTTGCGTCCACTGGCGTGAAGCCAGTGGAGATTCAACGCCGACAACTACGCTCCCCGTCCGACCCCGCGTCGGTGGAGACGCGGTTTGGCAACTACACTTGTCGAACGGCGGAGACCTCAGAACAGGTCCGTGATCGCATTGCCCTCTGCCAGTAAATCATACGGACGCTCCTGCGCGTCAAACGCCTGCAGATCTTCAATTCCCATCGCGTGGTAAACTGTCTTCGTCACATCGGCCGGCGTAATTGGTTTTTCCTGAGGATACTCACCCAGCCGATCGCTGGAACCATAAACCTGACCGCCCTGTATGCCACCGCCTGCCAGCACATCTGTCAGACAGTGCGTCCAGTGATCACGACCCGCGCCGGCGATTCCTCCGGATCGAGGATCCCCGATTTTTGGTGTTCGTCCCATTTCGCTGGTGACCATCACAAGTGTTTCATCAAGCAGGCCGCGGTCCGCAAGATCTTCGATCAGTGCGGAAAAACCCCGATCAAATTCAGGCAGGAGGAAATCTTTCAGGCAATTGAAATTGTTGCCGTGAGTATCCCAGCCGCCCGCACTGTTGCACTTCGATGCCAGCTTCTCGTTCTCTTTCCAGAAGACGGTAATAAACGGGACACCCGCTTCGACCAGCCGCCGAGCCATCAACAAACTCATGCCGTTGACAGTTTGCCCATAACGCTGCCGGACAGATTCCGACTCTTGCGCCACATCAAAAGCCGCATTCGTCTGCGACGACATTAACAAGGAGAATGCTCGCTGCTGCTGACGAGTCCACGTTCCGGCCTGCAGAACCTCGTCAAATTCACGACGTGTGCCATCGACAGCGGTCAGCAGATCACGCCGCAGATCGATGCGTGTCGTATCAGTGCCGGCCAGCAGTTCCAGCGACGGCGCATGAAACTTCAGAGGCTCCTCAAGGCTTCCCTCCAGATACAACGGATCCTGCTCCACACCCAGTCGTGCTGCAAACTGACCCGGTCGCGTATACGGCGCTTTGCTGGGCTTGTGCGGGAGTGTGATTGCGTTGGGAAGGTACTCATGTCTCTGGCGACGAGAAGCGACAACTGATCCCATGAAGGGCCAGTCATCAGACATGGGCGTGCGATTGTTACCAAGCGATAAAAAGGTCGCGTCCGGAACATGACCAGTCAAATTATAATAGTAGCCCGCGTGATGATCATTCGTATTGACCTTTGCCCCAACGGAATTCAACAACGCAAGATGATGAGCCTGACGGGACAACATCGGCAGATGCTCGGACAATGTCAGCCCTGACGCGGATGTATCAATTGGCTGAAACGGTCCACGGTACTCCAGCGGAGCGCGTGGTTTCAGATCCCACATATCTGTGTGAGACGCTCCGCCACAGAGAAAAAACAGAATCGTGGATTTGGCTTTGCCCGAGTAGACCGCCGTCTGCTCAAAAGCCGCAGCCTGCGACGGCCGTCCAAAAGTGTGTCCCGCAACTCCCACGGCCGACGCGACCAGAAACGCCCGCCGGCCCGAATTGAGAGTACGATTTGCAGCGGCCGATTGACCAGACTCAGCAGATGGGAAAGTGGACATAAAAGCTTTCTCTTGAACAGATTCCAGTCGCCATCCTTGATGGTATTTCGCTTGATTAAAATCGAAGTGATGTTCGTGAACAACAAAGTCAGGCAGTTGTTTGCGAAAAATGCGCCCGACTGTCGCTGAACCTTAAAGATAATAAGGCAGGAAACCGTGGCCTCGCCAGATTTCCTGCCATGTTGAAGAGGAATCGGATCTGTGTTAGTCCCGCAACTGTTCAGCACCTTACTGCGACATCAACTCGAATGGGAAAGTGTTGTCGCCCGATGATGTTACATCCGCAGTCAGTGTCGTGCTCTCGTTGTACTGCGGTGGAATCGATTCCAGAATATCAGGAGCTGGATTCTCGGCAGAGACAGGATCCCCTGGAGTACCTCCGACGATTATTGAAGATCC
This sequence comes from Planctomycetaceae bacterium, assembly GCA_041689695.1. Lineage (GTDB taxonomy): Bacteria > Planctomycetota > Planctomycetia > Planctomycetales > Planctomycetaceae > SXXK01. The sequence goes on from JBDNFT010000296.1 coordinate 2,340, forward strand.
GGCGATTTCCTGAGGCGAACTGATCGAGACCTTCTTCTGCCCCACCGTCGACGGGAATGAAAAAGCTCCATCCTTAATGACGCCAGCGTAAGCCTTTTCGTTACCCGCAACATCATTGAAAATGATCTGACCGGAAGAAACAGGCTTACCGTCCAGCGATACCGAACCTTTAACGGTTACAGTCACTGGCCCCCCTGATCCTCCACACCCGCAGAGGATCAGCACTGACACAACGGCGGACACACAATTGCAAAAAAAGCGACAGGGGCGACTGAAGAACTGAAAAGACAAGAGATGCTCCTCTGCAAACAAAGCCCAGGGCGAACTGAAAGTAATAACGAAAGGCAGCACAACTCCGTGAACGGTTTTATTGGTTACCGCTCCTCAATCAGAATTCTCCCAGTACTTCGCCAGCGCCCCGTGTTGCGAGACTCCTCCAGGTGCCCGAGTTGATATTATCCGAAACGAATCGAACGGCACCGTCGGCCAGCAGGATTTGAACACCGCCAATATGGTAGCTTCGAGCGTACACACCAGCGTTGGTTCCCGCACCTCCGATCGTCAAACACGGAGCCCTCAAATTGGTCGTAGACAGGCATGTGTGAATTCGATCCGCGACAGGGGAATTCGGATTCTGTGCTGCCGAAAACACTGGACCGCCCCAGTAGCCATTCCAGTACTGACCGGGACCACCGTATTCGAGCCCGCTGCCTCGCGAGAGTCCTTCACTGGCCATCATCGTGTTGCTGGTCCCATCCGTGACATCTCGCAAAAGTATTTTTGACTCAAGGAAGAACATTCCGTCGAGCTGATTGCCATGGTTTGCGGAAGGCCATCCGCCATAGGTTCCGAGCGTCACAGATCCCATACACGTGACATAATTACCCTGAAATCCATCTGCATGACTGGGACCGATGATGGATCCGGAATTCGGATCGGAGGGACACATAAAGGCTGGCAGTTTCAGACGGCGAAGATCCTGAGGAGCCCGGTAAACTTCTTTATCGCCACCTCCGCTGCCTGTGAAGAAGCTGGTGATCGCAGTATACTGATTCGCCTGCTCCATAAATGGCAGCGACTGGTGAAACCATCCGCTGCCGTGAATTCCCCCGGCAGTTCGATAGACATGGCCTCTTCCAGCAAAAACACCGGAAGGAAAAACGGAATGGGTATCGTGGTAGTTGTGCAGAGCGAGACCGATCTGCTTAAAGTTGTTCTTACACTGCGTCCGTCGAGCGGCCTCACGAGCCTGCTGAACGGCCGGAAGCAATAAGGCAATCAGGATCGCAATGATGGCGATCACAACAAGCAGCTCAATCAGGGTGAATCCCTGTGACCGAACTGATTTCAGGACATTCTTATTCATGACTTAACCTCACTAAAAAACTGAACTGCAGGAAATCTGCTGTTCAGAAAACAAGAATTTTGGAACAGAAAACTTAGTGGGAATCACGATAGGACAGGATCCTTTGCGACGAAATCCTGTTCAGGTGGAAGTCAAACCTCCGTTTGGCTGTGAATGCGGAAATACAAATCAGAAATCTACGTCCCTTCTGCGGTCACAGACCGATTGTTAGTGGCTACTTCAGTTGTCAGTGGCTTCTTCAGTTGCATCGAGCATTGCTCGGATTTGTACTCGGATCATAGCGCGAGCCCGCTCGATATCACGATCACGAATCGCATCAAGCAACTCGCGATGCTCCCAACAGACACGTTCAGCGGTTGCCGTGGACGGCTTCGACTTTGGCATCACCTGAAAGACCTGAACCAATACCTGCTGCATTCCCGCGATCATCCGAGAACCCGTCATCTCCAGAATCAGGCCATGAAACTGAACATCAAGTTCAATCGTTTTCGCCGATGTGGAATCTTCCATGACGGCTCGTTCCAGATCCGCTTCAATCTGCGCGAGTCGTTCGATCTGTTCGGGAGCGGCGTTGCGGATGGCAAGTTCAATCGCCCCGACTTCGATGGCATAGCGAAACTGAGCCAGA
>JBDNFT010000297.1:0-3796 GCA_041689695.1 Planctomycetaceae bacterium
AGCAGTTGGAAGTTGCCGAAGAGAATTCGTTTGCATTGGAGTTTGCATTGCTGCTGTTTGATCAGCAGGTAGGCACCAATACACGTTGTGAAATCTCTGCTGAACTCAACGCCTTGCTGGAGTCACAGGAAATATGGGACTACCTGCTGGACATTCTGCTTAGTGCTCCACTTCCCAAGTCCGCAGACACTGCTGGCGCCCGCAAGGCATGCCTCACCCATCAGCGAACCTCGGCCTTGGTCTCAAGCATTGTTGATAATGCTGATCGCGTTACACTCACGTGGTCGACTTGGCGTGGAATGCGCATGAATCTTATGGCGCAATCGCAAGATTATCAAACACTCACGGGGCACCTCATTAATTGTAGTGTGTTCCGGAAAGTTGTTTTGGAAGCACGCGATAAAACGCAACTGGATATGATCAGGCAGCAGCTCATCTCCGATCGACACCTTAACGCGCGCTGTGATTCACAAATTCTTTCAACATTTCTGAGTGCAGTTCGACGCGATCTTCCACTTGGCAAGAGTCAAACCAAGCTACGTTCACAAAAGCATCGCGACGATCCTGAGGGCACTAATAACGCTCCTCAACCGGCTCGAAGAAATGCCGAGCCTCGAAATTGGGGTTGCGCAGAAATTAGGTGTCCAAATAGCTTGTAGCTTTGGGAAGCGGATTTCATAGTTGCATCCGCAATGGAACTAAGTTCCAATAAGCCACGCGTCCGTGAGTTGATCATGCCTGACCGGCAGTGTATCGGGGCACTGCCGGGGCCACCCACCGACGACGCAGGAAACTTCATTCCCATGGAAGACGGCGCGGCCAGCCCAGTCACATTCATCCCTCAAAGAAAGTCGCAAAATCATGACATCACGCGCACAGAAATCGCCAGAGCTGATTCGAGCAAAAATAATTGATGGTCCAGCCATTCGTAGTCTTAATGAATGGCTCAGACTTGCACCTCCCAAACAAAAAGAAAAGCACTGGAAGGATTACCGAAGTGCGAAAGAACTCGGTCAGTCTTGGCTGCGGAATCGTGTACCCGCCATGCCGATCGAGTCTTCCGAATTGCTGCGCAGCCATAAGATTACGGTTGGATTCCGTCCAGCAGCCGGGATTGTAGAAGCGGAAACTAAAATCGATGAGTTTGGCGGCCCCCGCAACAGCGACATCGTTGTGCTGGGAGATTCTACCGCCGGAAGGATTTTGCTTGCCGTTGAAGCGAAGGCCGATGAAGAGTTTGCTAAACCCATTGCCGACGAATTGAAGGCACTGGAGGCAACATCGAAAAAGCCCGAACGCGTCAAGCGTCTCACTGCTGCCGTGCTGAACCGCGACGTCGATTTCCATGTGCAATCGCTTCGCTACCAATTGAATCATGCTCTTGCAGCAACTGCAATCGAAGCGTAGAAACATCAGGCAAAACTTGGAATCCTGCTGATTCACGAGTTCATTTCGCTGACGCTGGATTTCGAAAAGGTCACTCGGAATTCCAATGATCTCAAAGCGTTCATCCAAACAGTTCCTGGTTGGCAGAATGCTGCCCTGACGACGGGGATCCTGCTGCCCCCCTTAAAGCTCACTGGCAACCAGCATGTGCCCAATGATCAAAACGTCACGATCGGTAAAGTTCAGACACTCCTGCCGCTGCATTCAGGCAATCGTCAGCTCCCGGTATTCGGTTTCGACAAAAATCGCCGTCAGTTCTTGGCAGAACAGTAGCCGCGAGAAACGCCTGGCACACGACGCGCACGCAAGGATTCATCTGCCTCGTCCCATCCTCGAAGGATTCCAAATGTTAAAACTGAAACACAACAATTGCATGACCGTCACCGGCGACAGCGGCACAATCACCCACCCCGGCACCTGCATCACCAAAGACACCATCCTGGCCAAGTGCGACGAAATGCAAACCGCCATCCGGGATCAGGAGTCACGGGCCGGGGGGCAGGGGTTTCAGTCTCAGCTTGATCCGCCGCCAGGTCCTCCGGTCGACGAGCGAGGCAACTTCATTCTGCCCACAGAATGGACCACCCCGAACTGGCCGTCTCACATCCACTCGCCACGCGAGCATCAATCGGGAGGTGGCGCGTGAATCCGCAGAGCGATTACATTGTCTACGTCGATGAAAGTGGTGACCACGGACTGGCGACGATGGACCCGACGTACCCGATGTTCGTGCTGGCGTTCTGCGTCTTCGAAAAATCGCAGTACGTTCGTACGGTCACGCCCGCTCTACAGGAATTCAAGTTCAAGCACTTCGGCCACGACATGATCGTGCTGCATGAACGCGAGATTCGCAAAGCCACCGGCCCGTTCAACATCCTGCTCAACCAGCAACGCCGCCAACCATTTTTGCAGGACCTGAACGACATCATGGCTGCGGCTCCCATGCGACTGTTCGCCGCCGCCATTCATAAGGACCGGTTTCAGTCAAAGCTCGGCAATGACGGACACAACCTTTATCACGTTGCCGTGACCGCCGCGCTCGAAGGGCTGCACAGCTATCTCGCCAAACACACAGAAGCTGAACAACGCACCCATGTGGTGTTCGAGGCACGTGGAAAGAAAGAAGATAACGAACTGGAACTGGAGTTTGGACGTGTCTGCGACGGAGCCAATTCATTGAATGAACGCCTGCCGTTTGAAATTGTCTTTGCCAGCAAGCAGAACAACTCCTGCGGTCTGCAATTGGCTGACCTCGTAGCGCGTCCCATCGGTCGAAAGCTGCTCAAACCCGATCAGCCAAACCGGGCATGGGACATCCTCGAACCAAAGTTTCACCGCTCAGCAGAGGGGGAAATCGAGAATGCGGGGCTGTTTGTCTACCCCTGAAAAGCAAAAGACCTCGGAATTCTCCGAGGTCTTTGGCCGACCGGGCATTCCCAGTCCACTTGAACACAGTATCGGCCAGTACGGCAGAAAAGTCAAATTCAATCAAAGACGATCGGCACGGTTCAAGCAAAGAGGATCGTCTCAATCCAAGTTATGGAGCAACTTGTGTTCGAAAACTAGAACGCATCGTCAAAATGTCTACTGGATAGCATCTGCGTCGATCCACGATCAGAACTCTGCAAGCACGGAGCTGAGATTTATCCGGTCAACATGAACAAAGGTCGGGAAGTCCGTGTGAGCTGGATTCGCGGCAAGAAAAAGAGCAAACAATGACTAAGAAAAAATTGGTAACACAGCAGGATCAGTCTGGTCGGTTGAAAATCCTAGTCTCGTCGGCTGTGTATGGCTATGAAGAAATGCTGGAAAGCATCTACGCCCTGCTGGAGACCTTTGGCTATGAAGTCATGATGTCCCACAAGGGAACGATCCCGGTCGATCCGAATGAATCGGCTATGGACTCCTGCCTTGATGCTGTCGCCGACTGTGACATTTTCCTGGGACTGATTCTTCCCTGGTATGGTACCGGAAAAGAATTGCCGGGCGGGTTGTCGATCACTCATCGGGAAATGATCGAATCGATCGCTCTCAATAAGCCACGCTGGTTTCTGGTTCACGAACATGTGGCCGTGGCTCGGCAGTTGTTCGATCCATATCGAGTAAAGGAGGTTCAAAGTGATTTCAGAAATCAGGAAGATGATTAGGCGAGGTGAGAGCGAAACGCTGGAACTTCGCGGACCTCGGACTCATGTCGAAACTCTGGCCAGATCCATCTGCGGAATGCTGAATCAACAAGGTGGCACGATCGTTGTGGGCGTTGACGATCGCGGCGAAGTCATCGGCGTGAACGATGCCGAGAGCTGGGTGCGGGAATTGCTTGTCTTTGTGACGGCTCAGTTGAATCCTG
>JBDNFT010000298.1:0-6757 GCA_041689695.1 Planctomycetaceae bacterium
AAGTCAGGCTGGAAAGCCTGACGTACTTTATTTCGGGGCTATTCCCAACAAACATGAGAAGAGCCATTATGTCATCGTTAAATAAAGTCGTCATCGTGACCGGTGGAGGTACTGGAGTAGGTCGCGCCACTTCTCTGGCAATGGCGCGGCTGGGATATAACATCGTCGTCAACTATTCCCGTTCGCGCGACGATGCAGAAGCGACAGTAAAAGACATCACGGCGACTGGCGTCAAAGCATTGGCGTATCAAGCTGATGTCGCTGACGATGCGGCGTGTCGCGCGATGGTGGCATTTGCCGTCGAATCGCTGGGCTGCGTGGATGTGTTGGTCAACTGCGCTGGCACGACGGATTTTATTCCGTTCCATGATCTTGATGCTGTGACCGATGAAACCTGGGACCGTCTCTACAAGGTCAACGTCGTCGGTGCGTTTCATTGTGCTCGTGCGGTGCGAGAACCGATGTTGGCTGCGGGTGGTGGCGTCATTATCAATGTCTCAAGTGTCGCCGCACAACTGGGGCAGGGCAGTTCAATACCGTATTGCTGCACCAAGGCGGCGCTGGACAATCTGACGGTTTCATTAGCACGCACTTTGGCCCCGCAGATTCGTGTCAACGGCATTGCTCCCGGATTCATCGACGGACGTTGGACGAAAGCCGGGTTGGGAGCCAGGTTCGATGCGATCAAACAGTCGTATGAGAAGACCTTGCCGCTCGGTCGCGTCTGCCAGCCAGAAGACATCGCAGATGCTATCGTGAGTCTGATCACAGGCAGCAGTCTTGTGACAGGGCAGACACTGACGGTCGATGCCGGAATGATGATCGCAGGCTTTCAGGTGAAATTTGACTGAGTCGCGTGTCTGTTCACGGCCTGCCAGTATCAGAATCGCAGTTGAAGTTTTTGTGCCTCACGCAGCACTTTTGAGCGGACGAAGACTGTGTCCTGTACGTTTTCGTCGGCACTCACGATGTGAACTTCAAATCGCACATGTCCATCCTGCACTGGCAAAAATCCTCGCACATTGCCTGGGATCATTTTTTGATAGCCGTCACTGCCAACGACAACGCCTTCAAGGTCAGCTACTGCATATTTCTGAGTTCCGTCCGGTAATCGGATTTGAACGATGATCTTGTAAGGTTCGCCGGGATCCGGATTGTCAGGCACGGTCCAGACAGAAAAACTGCCGGCAGAAACGGCGTTCCGTGGCAGATTGGCAAGCGGCTTTGATGCCTTGGGAGCAAGTTCGTTGCGAGATTTAGATGCCGTGGCTTCGGCAGCCGCAGTGATCGAAGCCATTGCAGCAAGAGCGTCGGGCATAACATCCAGGTTTTGCAGGTCGAGACTTGGAAGTAATGTTGAAGCATTCAATGCGAGCGAGTCTGTCGTTTGTGTTACATCTTCGGCAACTGAAAGTTCAGCCTCTGTATCAATGAATTCAACTGAGCTGATGTCCTGCAGTTCCGAATCACTGATCACCGCATTCAGCGTGACAGAACGAAACTCGATCGGTGCATGCAGAAAGACGGCAGCGAGGGCGAGAATGGCGATCCAGTTAAGGTAGAACGCCGCAAAGAGTGTCAGCCATCTCGACTGCATAATAGTTTCACGAAACCAGTCGCCATATGCTGGTTCCGGTGGCCGCTCGGGATCGGAAAAAGTGAACCCGACAGCACTCGCAATTTCAGTGCTGGAAGCGTTGATGGTAGCGGTCATGATGAATAGTCCTCTGCAGCGAACGGGCCGTTACAAAATCTCAATTGCGAATGTAGTGAAACTCACGCGAATGTCTGACGCCCTTGGGGATTTCTTTGAACTGCTTTGCGATTCGAAACCGGCGAACTTCGTCCGCCGAATCCAGGAAGACAATGACCATGTCGAACGCACTGCCGCTGAGTGAGTATTCAATGGCAAAGTTGACGCGAGCTGCGAAGGAATTTCCCTGGATTCCAACCACTTGTTGCACCCACCAAACATCGTCGGGCAAGTCTGATTTGATCAAAGCAATTGGCCAGCCTTTAGCCCGCGTCATGGCCACCACGTTTTCTACGCGTCCTACCGGTGCGGACTCCAGTGGTGTCTGGATTGCGACGTCTTCGATGAATTCGTCGTCTACTGGAGTTCCTTTGTTGCCGGGAACTTTCATTTCGACGGGCTGTCGAGAGACTTCGTTGATAACATCAGCAACGGTTTCTGTTGAAACATCATCATCGCTCTTCGACTTGCGTTTCTTCGATTTTGACCCTTTGACTGATGCGGCGTCAGCAGCGTCTGCTGTGACTTTTGGCTTGGCATTTTGTGACGCTGGTTGAGACTGATCGGGTATCTGTGGCTGTGTTCGCATCGCCAAGTGTCCAGTCGCTTCATAATAGCTGTCACCAGTATCTGGGCGTGTTGGCATTTCAATGACGCCGTTGTCGGCTACGGCCGCGTCAATCTGCGGGACGTTGGCGAGTTCGTTTTGTTCGTCCTGTTCGATCTCGGCCATATCGAGTTCGATGACATCGACTGGTTGTGGAACGTCAATCATCGCATCCCGCATGATTGGGTTTGCCACTGCAACCTCCGGCAGGGTCATTGGCGCCTGCTTAGGTTTCAATTCGGCAGTTGAGGTTTTCCTTTGTTCCATCACTGGCGTAGTTGGAGATTTAGGGAACGCAGGGGGCGATTCTTCAGGGGGCAAGTCAGGTGGCACAGGTGGACTTGATTGATCAAGTTTGCCTTCAATCACGGGGGCTTCATTGAAGAGGCCATCGTTGAGATCCGCAGACGCGATTTCGCGATCTGCAGAACTGCGACTTAGCGAGAAGGACAAAATCAATGCTGGAAGAATCGTGAGTAGTGCCGCGACCAAAACTGTCACAACAGGATAGTGCTTACTTTTCATGCCTGGCCAATCTTTCAGAGCGTTATGCAAGGTGGTGAAAACCCACGCTCTATAAAATTACACAGGTCACTCGTCACAACAAGAGTCGTCATGCTGAAGAAGCGAACTTTTCGCTCAGGCCGAGATCAACGCATGGATGGCGGTAAGATTGCCAAACAGTGAAGTGGGGCTGAGCAGCAGATTTGTTTTGATCATCTTGCAGGCGTTGAGTTTGCCTGGTGGTCCGTCAAAACATCTTGCTCACAGTGAACAGTTGACTGAAAACGCCGGAATCGTCGGTATGTCGAGTACAAGTTGAATTGCGGTATGAGACGTTTGTTCAGTGTTCGTTCTCAGGCATGGGGCGAGGATTGGCTAGATTGCCCCTAGGTGAATTGCGCATTCGCTCTATGCGTTAAATCCGCGCAGGTTGCTGTGATAGTTGCATTGTCGCAACGATTGTTCCCTGCCTGAAGCAAGAATGCCACATATGTTTTTTGTAGTCATCGAATGTTTATCAGATGACTTGCGGAAAAATCTTACAGAACTCTGATTTTCGCCAGAATTCTGCCAGGTCAAAAGGGAACAGGTTTCATGAATTCGTCATATCCAAAAGCATCAACAGAAACAGACCAGTCTATCATGGGAAACACTGGTCGCAGTGCGTTTCGTTTCAGCAATCGTCGCCAGCATGCCGCCACTTCCATAAATGCGACAAGCGTTGTCCCTGCTGATCAAGTGAGTAAGCATCGTCCACGAGGCAGGATACTGATTGCCTGTCTTATGATCGTGGCATGCAGCACCGGAGTATTCACTGTTTGGGACTCTCTGTTTCGTTATCAGGCCTATGGAGTTGTCACAGGCCGAATCATTGATGTTTCGGTACCGATGGATGGAGTCTTGACTTCTGTCCTGGTTTGCGAAGGCGATGTTATCCGTCAGGATACTCAGCTTGCAAAAGTTGTGGATCTGGAGTTTGAGCAGCAGCTTGCCCGCGTGACAGATGAACTTAGAATTGCCGAGGCGACGTTGCAGGCCGAGATTGCGAAAGTGCAGTGGCAGTCAAGGGTTGATGATACCGAGATGACAAAGTCGATCGCTGAGCTGTATGAAAGCACCGGCAGGCTTCACCAGGAAAACGGCTCTCTTGATCTGTTAAGAGATCAGCTTGAGCGAACCAAACAACTGCACCGGCAGGATGCTTCTTCGAACCAGAATCTAAGTTCGTTTACGATTCAGGAAGCCGCCAAGGAAAAAGAACTGAGTGCCATTCAAGAGGAAGTGATGGTTCTGACCGAGCGTGCAAAACGTGCTGCCGAATCTCCTCGACTGGGTGCAGAACAGATTCAGCCGATGATCGCAAAATCTGAAATGTTGCTGAATGAAATCTCTCGCTTGCGTCAACGAATCGCACAAGGGGATTTAAAGTCGCCTGTCAATGGGACCGTGCTGCGTCGCTACCGTCCCGCTGGCGAATGCGTTCAGTCAAATGATCCGTTATTTTCGGTGATGGAAGAATCCTCGATCGAAGTGGAACTCTTTCTGCCACAGAGTTTGTCAGCCCGTTACAAAGTTGGCGACACCATAAAACTGAAAATCGAACCGTTTGATCAACTGGTGCCCTGTGAAGTTGTCTCGATTGGGGCAGAACATCGTTGCCCACCAGACAGTATTGAAGTCTTTTATCGTTCGCATGTACGGCTGTTGCCAATTCGAGTGAAGCCGGCGATCGAGTTTTCCAATGACAAAAAACTGTCGGTGGGTTCTGTTGCGAAACTGCCGCATTTTGGTCGCGTCCTCTAAATCGTCGTTTCAATCTCCCTTTACAAAGCCTTTGCCTCCATAGAACAGCAGCGTGAACTGTCATCGGCATCGAACCGGGCCAGGTTCAATTTTCGATTCCTTCCAGACAGAACAGGTATGACTCATGATCACTAAGAGAATTTTGGTTGTTGAACAGGATCCGCAAGCGTTGCAAGTCATTGAAAGCACACTGACTGACGCGAATGCGAAATTCGAGGTTTGCACGAGTTCGGAAGATGCCTGGGAGCGATTCAAGGCAGATCCCTCTGTCAGGTGCGTTCTGGTCAGAATGAATTCTGCGACGATTGATGGTTGCGAACTGTGTCGGAGTATTCGTGAAATTGAATCTGCAGATTCATTGCCAATCCTGATGATCATTGCTGAAGACCAGATCGAATTGGCCGGGAATGCTGTCGATGCAGGGGCTACGGATATCATGATTGATCCGTTCGAGCCACGTGAGCTTCGCATGCAGATGAATTTGAATTCTAACCCGCGACGAAGTCGAATTGATGAGCCGCATCAGTACGCTGTCGCTAAAGAAAAAACGTCTAATGAAGCGGTTAATTTTCTGGAACCGGTACGATCTTTCCAAAGTCATACCAGTGTTGTCGCGCCTAAGTTTGATCCACAAAGACAGCGATTTACATATGATGCATCGGAAAGCCAGATCGCGCGATGGAACGATGATCCGTCTGTGACCAGGATCGTTCTTGACAAGATACTGGTATGTCCCTGCTGCGAGGGTGTTCCGACATTTCGCATGGGTTGCGGATGCTGCGGAAGCGCGATGATGGAGCCCGATGTGCTGATTCATCACTATGCGTGTGCACATATCTGCAGTGAAGCTGAGTTTCGAGCGGGGGATGATCTGGTCTGTCCGAAATGTCGCCAGAATAATCTGGTGGCTGGTTCCGATTTCGAGACTGTTCCCGGTGGGCACGCCTGTGCTGACTGTGGTGAACACAGCAGTCAATCAAAACTGATCGGCCACTGCTTAAGCTGCCAGCATCGATTCCCGGCGGAAGAGGCCGCTATACAGGTATTGATCGCATATCATGTGCATCGAGTACACGAAATCGCTGAGAAAGACAACACTTTGAAGCCCACTGTGCGGCGTTCTGTTCGTGAATCTGTCGCAACGTAGTCGTTACATTTTGGGCGATCCAATTCTGGATTGATTCCTGTTGCAGTCAGACTTCGGAAAACATGTCTCTGCGAATCGCGGCCGTCCGACACACAATATACGCCTCAAAATACCAGTCTCTATCTAAGCACTACTATCGTTATGTACTTTCAACACGTCAATATTGTTCCAGCGGCGGTGCCGCCTGCAGTTTCCTCGGCTATGCCGGCGAAGGCAGACTGTATCGTTGATGCAAATGAACTTCTGCGGGACTTTGCAAGCCGCGACAAGAAGGATTCCCATGCCTATTTGATTGTTGATGACGGGCACGGGAATCCCATTGGCATTGTTGGAACGAATGACATCCTCTGCCGTATCGGAAGTCCAAGTATCGCTGAGCGAAAACGCTGGATGAATATGCCGGTCGAAACCGCGATCAACGGTCGCTTCTGCTTCGATTCCGTTAATGGTGGACATGCGCCGTCATCAGCGATCACAGATCCTGAACAGTGTACTGTCGTTTGGCAGGACGACAGGCTGATGGCACTGGTGACTCCGCTGGATGTGCTTGTAAGCTGGCGATCGGTTGAAAAAATGATATCGCAGTCGCAAAAAGATCATGTCACTGAATTGCCAACTCGATCCGTATTTGATGCGCATCTTCGAGCGGAATGTATGCGAGCCCGCCGGGAACAGCATTCCGTCGGTGTGATTCTATTAGATGTAGATCTGTTTAAGGAAATCAATGATCAATTTGGCCATGCTGCCGGGGACTTCGTCCTCAACGCCATTGGTCAGTCGCTGAGAAGTTCTCTTCGTTCGTATGACTTGGTTTCGCGATTTGGTGGCGATGAATTCGCCGTCTTGTGCTGCGGTTGCCGTCCGGGCGAAATCGAAAACACGATTCAACGACTACGAACTGCGCTGCACAAACTGCAGAGCAGGACTTCATTGCCATGTCCTG
>JBDNFT010000299.1:0-3080 GCA_041689695.1 Planctomycetaceae bacterium
ATGCCGCCAACTGAAAAAGGAGGCAAACTGACCGAGACCGAAATCGAGCTCCTGGTGGAATGGGTGCGTCGTGGCGCCCCGGACACTCGAACCGCCGTGGCTCGAATCGGCGGGATGACGCCAGACGAAGCTCAGCAGTGGTGGGCATTTCAACCGGTTCAATCGAAGGTTCCTCAGGCGGTGAAGGAGACTGCTTGGCCGCGTACGGAGATCGACCGATTCATTCTCGCCGAACTCGAGCAACGAGGACTGGCTCACGCAGCTCAGGCCGATAAGCGGGCGCTGATTCGCAGGGCCACTTTTGATTTGACGGGACTGCCCCCGTCATCCGACGAGATCAATGCGTTTCTCCGCGATGAATCGCCCGGTGCATTCGACACGGTTGTCAACGGCTTGCTCGAATCGCCAGCCTACGGAGAAAGATGGGCGCGTCACTGGCTCGATGTTGTCCGCTACGCCGACTATTACCAAGCCAACCCACGCGGTCACGGATCGAATGACAAGTTTGAACTGCATGAGGCCTATCGTTATAGGGATTGGGTGGTGCAATCGCTGCAGGGAGATCTGCCTTATGATCAATTCATCACCCATCAAATTGCGGGAGACCGACTACCGAATCCCAAAGGAGAGGCAGTTTATGCGGACGGCCTGATCGCTTCAGGATTCTTGTCGCTGGGATCCTGGGATCATGGTGATGCTGACAAGGACAAAATCATCAGCGACATCGTCGACGACCAGATCGATGTCATTGGCAGGGCGTTTCTGGGACTGACGCTCAGTTGCGCCCGTTGCCACGCTCACAAGTTCGATCCCATTTCGCATGAAGATTACTACGCTCTGGCAGGAATCTTCTACAGCACTCGGACGCTGGAGCATGTCGGTACGAAAGGGGATCATACAATCCTGCATCGTGCCCCGCTGGTTTCGGATTTGCAGGTCAGAAATCGTGACCGTCAGATGCAGCAGTTGTATGAGAATCAACTGGAACAACTGAAAACATTCGGAGCAACGGATGTCGCTGGAGCGCCTTCAACGCCTCCGCCCGCCGACGACGCCACGAAAGCGAGGCTCGCCGCTCTCGTCGCGGAACGGGACAACATCCTCAAGGCACTCATTCCTCCGATTCCCATCGCGATTGCCGTGATGGATGGCGGTACTCCGGGCGGGCTCTTTCCCGGTATCCAGGATGTGCCGCTACATTTGCGGGGCAGCTATACCAAACTCGGACCTGTCATTCCGCGTCGACTTCCGACCTTTTTCGCTGGTGAATCACAGCCACCAGTCACTAGCGGCAGCGGTCGATTGGAATTCGCCAGATGGATCGCCAACCCCAGCAATCCGCTCACGGCGCGCGTGATCGTGAATCGTGTCTGGCAGCACCATTTCGGCAAAGGAATGGTGGGCACACCGAACAACTTTGGCAAGCTCGGCGATGCGCCGTCGCACCCAGAGCTACTCGATTGGCTCGCCGATCAATTCGTGCAGAGCGGCTGGTCGCTGAAATCGCTGCACCGGCTCATTATGCAGTCCGCCGTTTATCAGCAAGCGAGCCATTCCACGCCAGAATATCGTGAGAAAGACCCAGAAAACCACTGGCTGGGCTATGCGAATGTGCGTCGGCTGGAAGCCGAAGCGATTCGAGATTCGTTACTTTTTGTGTCCGGTCGACTTGACCGAACACTGGGTGGCCCGGCGACGGCCGACGTCGCACAGCTTCGAAGATCACTCTACGTCCAAACGACACGCTGGGATCGAAGCAACTTCTCGACCCTGTTTGACGCCGCCAATCCTGATCAGCCAGTGGAACAACGTACGGTCTCGACCGTCGCACCCCAGGCCTTGTTCCTACTCAACCATCCTTTTGTCATCGATCAGGCAAAGCATCTGTCCGAGCGGGCACGGATGGCGACATCAGGAAACGATGAGGCCACCATTCGCCAAATGCATGAATGGCTCTATGGTCGACCGGCGAGCGACGATGAAGTTCAAATCGGTCAAAAACTGCTGGCCACCTGGGCCAGCCTGGGGCCTGAAGCGGCCTGGGCCGAATACGCGCATGTGCTGCTGTGTGCCAACGAATTTATCTACATCGACTGAGTTTTTCCCCGCGCGGATTCCTTCATGACACTTTTGAATTTGTCACCGTCAATTTCACGCCGCCGGTTGCTGCAATCGTCGGCCACGGGGTTTGGCATGCTCGCGCTGGCCGATCTGCTGGCTCGCGAGTCACCGGTTGCAGCCGAAGAAAAATCGGCGAATACCAATCCGCTGGCGGTTCGAGCGCCCCATCACGCGCCGCGAGCGAAGCGGTGCATCTTTTTGTACATGCCGGGCGGCCCATCGCAACTCGACATGTTTGATCCGAAGCCACGACTCACTCTGGATGACGGCAAGCCACTGCCGTTTGAGAAACCAAAACTGGAGCGGACCAGGACGGGCAATTTGTTTGCCTCGCCGTGGAAGTTTGCGCGGCACGGCCAGTCGGGAATCGAAGTCAGCGAGTTGTTGCCGCACCTTGCCGGTCAAGTCGATAATCTGTGTGTGATCCGATCAATGGTCGCGGACAACATCAACCATACCGGTGCGGCTTTGCAGATAAACACCGGCGAGCAGGCTTTTTCTCGCCCGAGCATGGGGGCGTGGCTCACGTACGGTCTGGGAACAGAGAATCAAAATCTCCCTGGCTTCGTGGTGATCAGCCCGCAAATTCCGTTTCAGGGAGCGCCCCTTTGGAGCAACAGCTTTCTGCCAGGCGCGTATCAAGGCACGCTGGTCCAGGATCTACAAAACCCGATCTCCAACCTCTCGTCAAAGCAGTCGCCGCTGGACTTGCAGCGGACCAAGCTCGACGCCCTGGCACAGTTAAATCGCCATCATCAGGCCTCGCGACAGGGAGTCGAACAATTGGAAGCGCGAATCGAGTCTTTCGAACTCGCCTATCGGATGCAGTCAGAAGCTCCCGAAGCATTTGATCTGGCTCGGGAAAGTGCAGCGACCCGAACCGCTTACGGGATTGATGCACCTGGGACCGATCAATTCGGCAAACAGTGTCTGATGGCGCGTCGCCTTGTCGAACGGGG
>JBDNFT010000300.1:0-2987 GCA_041689695.1 Planctomycetaceae bacterium
AAATCATGATGAATGACACGATTGTCACGGCCACGGTAATGACCGCTCCCGGATAAATCATGGCTCCCACGATCTTGCGTTTGAGCGACTGAGACTTTTCTTTAAACTCAGCCAATCGCTGCAGAATCACTTCCAGAGCACCGCCGGCTTCCCCGGCTTTCACCATGTTGACGTACAAATTGTCGAAGGCTTTGGGCTGTTTGCTCATCGCTTCCGACAGCGTGTTACCGCCTTCGATGTCTTCGATCACATCCATGAGAGCATTTTTTAATGCTCCCGGTTTGTTTTGCCCTTCCAGAATTCGCAAACTGCGGAGTACCGGAAGTCCGGCGTCCTGCAGCGTTGAAAGCTGTCGAGTGAAGGTACAGAGCAGCTTTGGCTTAACGCCACCGATGGTGAACGTCTTGCCTTTTTTGGCCCCCTTGCCAGTTGCCCCTTTGGCTCCCTTTTTTGTTTCTTTTTTCTTCCGCTCTTTTTCGCGGATCTTCGTAACGTAGAAGCCCTTTTCCCGAATCATTGTCTGGGCTTCGGCTTCCGAAGGGGCCTCAATGGTGTCCTTCACCTCTAGCCCCGAGCTGTCCATTGCTTCATATGCAAAGGTTGGCATGCCGTTTTCTCCAGAAAGTTTCGGTGGCGACTGAATTTACGTTTTCAGTCAAAATTGACCGGGCCGAAACCTGGATGCGTTGATTCGGGCTATAGCCCTTTCCGCAACTCACCAAGTGTTCAGCCGCAAAGTTTGTGCCGTTGAGTATTTAAGACTCGCAGACGTTGTTAATTGTTTAGTTTACAAAGTCTTCTGCAAAGGTCACGATCAGTTTTGTGATTCAGTGCAGCGTTTTGCTGTAGCAAAATGATACATCATTTCAAGACACATCTTCAATCACAGTTTCTCTAACAACTTCGTCAATTGTGGTGGCGCCGTCGAAAATTAACTTCAGTCCCGATTCACGAAGCGTGATCATGCCCTGCTGACGAGCGATGTCCCGCAGGTCGTCGCCAGAGGCTTCGGCCGCGATGGCGTCACGGAGCTCATCGGACATGATCATGAGTTCGTAAATCCCGACTCGGCCCTTGTAGCCGGAGTTATTGCATCTGGCACAGCCTTTGCCGTAATAGAACTTGTACTTACGAGCCGTCTTCAGTGGTAACTGCAGTTCCATCAACAGTTCATCTGACGGTACGAACTGGGTGCGGCATTCGCTGCAGATGCGGCGTACCAGTCGTTGAGCCAGAATGGCTTCGACTGTGGCCGTGATCAAAAACGCAGGAACTCCCATGTCGCGAAGTCGTGTAATGGCCGATGGTGCGTCGTTGGTGTGCAGCGTGCTGAATACCAGGTGTCCGGTCAGTGAACTCTGGACGGCGATTTCTGCGGTCTCGTAGTCGCGAATTTCCCCGACAAGAATTTTATCCGGGTCATGTCGCAAAACGGCTCGCAGAACATTGGCAAAGGTCACGCCAAGATCCGGATTGACGGGAATCTGAATGATGCCTTCGATATCGTATTCGATCGGGTCTTCGCTGGTGATGATCTTTGTTTCGGTGCTGTTCAGTTCGTTCAGAGCCGAATACAGTGTGGTTGTCTTTCCACTTCCCGTCGGGCCCGTGACCAGCACAATGCCGTTTGGCCGCTTGAGAATCTGACGGAAACTGGCAAGCAGCACCGCGTCCATCCCGATCTTGTTCAGGTCCAGCGCCACGACGGTTCTGTCGAGGATTCGCATCACCACTGATTCGCCGAACAGCGTGGGCAATACGCTGACTCGCAAGTCCACACTGTTGCCGCCGACGTTCAGTTCGATACGTCCGTCCTGCGGCAGGCGGCGTTCAGCGATGTCCAGGTTGGACATTACCTTAATACGACTGACGATGGCGTTCGCAAGATGTCGAGGTGGCGGAACCATTTCGTAAAGTACGCCGTCCGCTTTGACTCGAATCTTGAATTCGTCTTCGAACGGTTCAAAATGAATGTCGCTGGCCTGATCGCGAATGGCCAGCAGCATCACCATATTCAGCAGCTTTTTGATAGGCTGCGAATCTGACATTTCTGAGTCGGATGCAAGGTCATAGCCGTGAACACTTCTTTCGTGGTCTTCGTCCGTGGACAACTCTTCGAGGACGCTTTCGATGCTTTCTTCGCGGTCAGCGTAGTAGCGCGCGATGGCGGCTTCAACGTCAGGACCGGAGGACACGGCACCTCGAATTTCGTACCCCAGAAAGTTCCGCAGGTCATCCAGAGCCGCGACATTTTGCGGGTCGGCCATGGCGACGGTCAGGACGTTGTTTTTCAACGAAACCGGCATGATGCGATAGATTTCGGCCATCGTCTGGGGGACCAGTTCCAGCACGGCCGACTGGATGTTGGTTTCTTCCAGATTGACGATGGGCATGCCCCATTGTTCTGCCAGAGCTTCAGTCACTTGAGCCTGAGTGACAAGGCCCATACGTACCGCGATCTGCCCGAGAACAGTTCCGGGGCTCTGCTTCTGGTCTTCCAGCATGTCCCAGAGCTGATCGTCGTTGATGTAGCCCAAATCGATAAGGATTTGTCCAATTTTACGTTGTGCCATAAGTAAGTTTTCAGTTGGCTGTTTTCAGTGTTCAGTGCTGGATTGGAATTTGAGGTTGGCATCCGACCGAAAGCGGCTGTCGCTATGGACGGCAGAAAGAAGGTTCTTGTTCTGATGCTGCATTGTTCACTTCCTCCGTGCTCTCAGTGTCCTCCGTGGTTACAAAACGAATCGCAGTTTTCATCACGGAGAACACAGAGTTCACGGAGTAAGCAGAGGGAAGGTGGTAATCGCTTGGTTTTTCTGCTGTATCCGATGGCTCGCCGTAAAACGAATTGCGAAAAATTTGTTCATGTTGCTGACATGACAGGCTGGAATCTTGTCCTACGGAAACCTCAAACCCGCAATCGCCTATTCATCATCATCGTCTTCCTCTTCACTATCATCGAAGACGCCGCGTTTGGCGCGTTCGAT
>JBDNFT010000301.1:0-4990 GCA_041689695.1 Planctomycetaceae bacterium
AATTACACCGGCCCCAAGACTACCGACCCTGGCAAGAATGGTTTCCCCGGACGCTTACCGACGAAGCACTTCCACTTGCCGACCCGCCACTGGCAGACGAAGACGACGAACCGGATGGTGGATTTGAACCTGACGTACTGCCTGCTACCGCTCGTCGATCCTGATGGCGGCACCGAACTACTTGAGGGCATCGTATTGACAGATGAAGAACCGGGGCCATCGGAAGAATTGCTGGGCATAAAAATTACAGTGCGATCAAAGGAAAAATACTGCAAAACTTGTCGGAACTTGCCATCAATAAAGACGTTTTGGGAGGTGCATCCCAAAACTGATATTTGATGAAGTCCTCGCGATGAGTGTAACAGTGATGTCCCGTTACTCCATGAACACTCACTGCGTTCGTCGTCCTCCACCCCAGTGTATCAGGCAATGCGGTAAAGCTTTGCCGAGTTCAGCACGACCGGCTTCAGTCACGTCTGTCGTTGATACGTAGATTCTAATGAGATTTCGCATCTTCTTTAACTCATGAATCGCACCATCTGTGATCTTGGTGTTCGTCAGATCCACACTCGAAAGAGTTTGGCAGTTTACAAGCTCCACCATTCCTGCGTCAGTAATACCTGTATAACCGAGACCCAGCGACGTTAGTCGCGGCAGTTGGCAAACTTCTCTCAGACCAACATCGGTAATTCCCGTGGATCTCAATCTCAAAGTCGCCAGATTCTTAAACTTCGCAAGGCGACTAATGCTCTTATCCGTGGCTTTCGTGCCACTGATATCTAATACGGTCAGTCCCTCAAGTCCAGGCATCTCTGTCAGCATGATTACACCAGCATCAGTAACATCGGTGTCCTTGATCTGCAGTTGCTTCAGTTTTCCAAGCACAGCCAATTCTGCAAGGCCGTCATCTGTAATTTGCGTTGAAGGAAGTTCCAATATTTCGAGGTTGCGATGCCTGGCGATTTCTTTCAACCCCTCCTTGTCGATTCGCCCCCAAAGCTGAAGTCTTGTCAGCTTGTTGAATTCACGCAGATCCTGCAGACCCAGACCTTTGATTGAGTGGCCGCCGAGCCCGGAAAGATTGAGGTCCGTGAGATTTGTGAGACCGCTCAGTTCCTTCAGACAGGCTTCGGAGCGATATTCATAGGCACTCAACCAATGTGCAGAAATGTCGAGGGTCGTTAAGTCGGGGCAATTCGCCACGTATCGCACTCCACGATCCGTGACTCTTGTATCGCTGATATTCAGAGACACAAGCTTACCGGATTGGCAAACGTCCTTCAGTCCTTCATCGGTAATCTTAAACGCCATGGAAAGGTCGAGTTCACGAAGGGTTTCTGATCCTGCTAATCCACTTACACCATGATCAGTGATTCTTGTGTCATGCAGACAAAGTTTTCGCAATTTCGGCAACCCTACAATGGCTCGAAGTCCTGCATCGGAAATCCTGGTGCCCCGCAGGTCGAGTTCTTCGAGCGTGTTCAATCCACTCAATTCAGCAACACCAACATCCGTCAAATACGATGAGTTTCCGAGCTGCAGTGAAGCGAGTCGCGGTAACGCCAGCAACTGCTTTATTCCCGCGTTTGTAATGCCGAGCCCATGCCCAGTCGAAGGGTCCCTTGCCTCCGTTCCTGTGAGATCCAATGCGGAAAGTCCCGGCATTTTTGCCACTTCATCCAAGCCGCAGCCGACCTGAGATCCTGACAAATCCAGCCGGCTGAGAGTCGTGATCTGTTGCAACTCTCTTACGCACTCCAATGAAATCCCTCCATTCAGCTTCAACTGAGTAATAGCGATATTCTTCAGCATCGCAAAATCTTCGTCGCGGAACAGACTCGCCTTGCACCTCAACGTGACATGGAATTCCACCGATTGATTCGACGAATCAACAAATCGTTCAACCGTGCCGCCTCTGGCTTCAATATGTGCAAGCGTCTCCGTCTCAATATCCGCGAACAATAGCGTCGCGTTCTGAACAGTCGCAAACAGTATTGCACAATACATCCATATCAAATTCTGCATTTACCAATCTCCTAACGATAAATCCAAACCATTCGTTCCAGTGACAATACAGGCAAAGCTACAGTGGAGTGAGATTTCAGAGGCCGTCAAAATGAGGTTCGAATTGCAGGCTCGTGATTCCCCGTGCGAACCACATTACACGATCAATTCAATTGCCACTATCATGGCATTTTCGTTGGCTCCGAGGTGAAGCCGCTGATTTTCGTTCCATCGGCGGAGTTGTAGACATCGAGCTTGGAACCGCCGACGGCAAGGGACTTGCTGTCGGGAGAAAAGCCAATCAAAACTCCCGTCCTCGTCAGTCCAAACAGGCAGACCTCCGCACCGGTGTTCAGGTCATACAATCCGAACTGTGGTTCAACTTCCTTGTGGTTGACATTCCCTCCCCCCGACAAAATGGCCAAGCGGCTGTTGTCAGGACTGATGATCGTGTCGTAGCGTGGATATTGGCCTCCCTGAGCCCCAGTGATCGCGGCTCCTGTCTCCGTGTCCCAGATCCTGATCGGGCCGTGAATGGAAAATGCGGCGACTTTGCGGCCATCGTGTGCCCATGCGCCACTCCAACCTTCTTCGACTTTCTTGCCGTGTTCAAAACTCCACAGAGTGCGCCCCGATTCAATGTCGATCTGTGAGATCGTTCCAGGTTCCTTATACAAGTCAAAACACGCCAAAGTTCCAGTCGATGTGTAGCGAATTATTCCGCTGCAGTCGGAGACCCTTCCTGCCTCGCGTCCGTCACGGCTGTCGTACAGGACGGCTCCGCGTGTCTGTGCATGGATGTGGACAAACCGAGTTCCGTCGAGCGAAAAATGCAGATCGTCAAAGCGGGGGCCGATCCCGCCGTCGAGCGTCACTTTTACAAGTTTTTGTCCCGTGAGAACGTCCCAAATCGCCGCATTGAACGAGGAAGTTTTATCCGGTCGTTGACTGAACGTGACGATGCGTTCTCCATCCGGACTGAACTCTCCAGCCACCTGGTCTGGTAAAAGCTGTTTGCTCTGACCCGTTGCGAGATCCCACAGGATCGTGCGTGTATCTTTCGATTTAAACGGTACCATCGGCCCTGCGCTGATCCATGAACTGCTGAGGGCGTACGCACCATTCGGACTGAACTGAACCTTTTGAATTCGTTCTCGATGCGCTTTCATCCTGTGGAGTAACTGACCAGTCGCAGCATCCCACAGGCAGATGTCATTGTCGATGCGCCCGAGAATTCGCTTTCCGTCAAAGTCCCAATCTTTATTCGGCCTCTCAATGCTCTGCTTCCATTCCAGCGGAGACGGAGAAATCGGCTCACCGAACGCCAATAGGTCTTTCACACCGAGAAAGGTGATGAGGAATGCGGTGATGGCAATGCGGAACATCTGATTTTTCTTTCTCTGCGTCACAGAGCCACTTATTTAGCCGAATTGCCTTCGCATCGGTCGTGATCGGGCGACCCTTGTCGTCATGTGACGTTGGGTCGGCACTCTTGTCGCGTCGGTCAAAAACGCTGACGCACATGACCAGTTTCTGCATCCAATAATTGCACTTCCGCCCCGTCAGCGGTGCGAACCGTTGTGAATACGGTACGCCCTGACGGGCTGAATATCGATGACTGGTAGGCCCCCAGCAGTATTGCCTTTTGAAAGTCGATATATGTCGGTGGAAATTCCCACTCCTTCATCTGCTGCCCCGTCTTCGAGTCCCAGAGCCTGGCGAACGCTTGGTAACGCTCAACAGTATCGGTGATCTGGACCCGCCGGGTCATAATACGCTCGCCATTCTGACTGATGGACATTTGATACACAGGGCCGGGTGGTCCAATTGTTTCAGGGGTTGCCCTGATCGGAGATCCCAGACTCGCACCGTCTTGTCACGAGAGGCTGTGACAACTTGCTCTCCGTCTGGATTCGGCAAGAAGCGGGCCACAGTGATATCGTCGGTATGGCCTCGGAGAGTTTGCACCTCTCGACCGGTCGCAGCCTCCCAGACCCGAACAGCCCTGTCACTGCACGCCGCCAGGATCAGGCGTCCGTCGGAACTGACCTGCACTGACCCAAACCCCCGGGCTTGGTCCTTCTCCAGGGGATGATCGGGGCAATCTGCCTTCCAGCGGAGTTGACCAGTTCGGGCGTCCCACACGCCCACTTGCAACCCCTCGGAATATAGACCCGTCAGCCACTGGCCGTCCGGGCTGAAATGCACGCAATCACGACTTGCGGCGACTTTGGTAAAGCGGCAGATTCCAGAGAGAGTCCAGTCGACGTTTCTCGTCTCCAGGTTCCACACGATGACTCCATCGGACTCTGCCCCGCGACGGGAATTCATGACTGCGAAAACCTGCTTTCCATCGGGAGAATACCTCGCCAAAAACACCGCACCTGAGATAGGTGCGTTGTTCTTGTCAATCGGATCCTCTGCGTATGCTGGCAGTACGCAGGCTGATTTGCCTGTCGCCGTATCCCACAACCGCACTGTGGAATCTTCCGGGCCATGTTCCGTGTTCTTTCCAGAACCCGTCAGAATCTGCTGCTCGTTCGGGCTGAAGCAAACTGTGGTAATTGGTGCCAAATGCCCTTCATACTGATGGATCAAAGAACCAGTCCGGAGATCCCAGAGTTGTGCCATCGTGGTGGTGGCCGTGAGGAGCTGGGTTTCATCCCGATTCATCACGGCATGTTCAAAACGGGCTCTCTTTAGGTTCTCTATGGGCGGAACCTCCGGCAACTGCGCCGTAACCGGATCGCAGAGCGCCACCACTCCCAGCAGCAGCAGGCAGAATCGGACACATAAATTCACAGATCGCATGCTGTGTTCCTCACTTACGTAAACGGCAGGTCGCGATATAACTCTTCCAACTGAATCTGGACAGCTCGTTCCGCGTCTGCCACGCTGATCTGACCGCCCACGTGGGTATGACCGGAGAACAGACACGCTTGATCGGCCGGGGGATGCTGAGATGCCCACCATTCACGATACCACA
>JBDNFT010000302.1:0-4144 GCA_041689695.1 Planctomycetaceae bacterium
TGCACAATCAGGGCAACGTCGGTCTCGACCGTTTCCAGTTTGTCACGGCTCTGCCGCCGCAGGCTGAGTCAAGACGGGCAAACTAGGGGAATCAAACGGGAATTCGCTGGAATTTCGGATGAGGCTGCGATGGGCAGAATTCAACAACTCAATTTTTCGCCGCACGATTGCGAAACCATTCGGCTGTGATTTTCAGCCCGTCGGCCACGGTCACTGTTGGACCGAGCAACTCAACCAGACGGTCAGCATCCAGCAGCGAACGTTCAACGTCACCAGCACGGCGGTCACCGTAACGAATCTCGCTGCTGCTTTTCAGAGTTGAACGAATGTGTTCGGCCAGTTGCAGAGTCGTTGTTTCTTGGCCCGTACCGACGTTCAGCACGCGCTCCGGAATTTGCCCCTGCAACGCGGCCATGTTGGCTTTGACGACATCGGCGATGAAAACGTAGTCCCGGACGCAGCCGGGATCGCCGATCGTGGTGCGAGCAAACACGCCGACAGGTTCATTTGCCAGCATGCGATTGCAGAAAATTGCAACAACGCCCGCTTCTCCATGTGGATCCTGTCGAGGTCCGTAAACGTTGGCATAGCGCAGGACTGTAAAGTTCAATTTGTGTTCGTGGCGAAAACAGTCCAGATATTTTTCAACGGCGAACTTACTGCACGCGTAAGGACTGAGCGGCAGCGGAACAGTGGAAATCGATGCGCGTGTACCTTCTGGTACTTCACCATAGATCGCGCCGCCGGTGCTGGCAAACACCAGATGTCCGACTTTGTGATTAACGCAGGACTGCATGACATTGATCGATCCGATGATATTGATCGAAGCGTCTTTCTGCGGTTCGCGAACGCTGATTGCCACACTGGCCTGAGCCGCCTGATGACTCACCGCTGTCGGCTTAAAACTGGCGAATGCCTTTTCGACGGCCGCTGCGTCCTGGATATCAACCTGAAAGAATTCGGCTGCCGCAGGAACGTTTTCCCGTCGGCCGCTGCTGAGGTCGTCCAGAACTGCGACTTGCCAGCCCGCTGCGAGGGCTTTATCTGCCAGATTGCTGCCAATAAATCCCGCGCCGCCGGTGATCAAAAGTTGCATATTCAGTGTTCCCGAGTCATCAATCGCTGCCAAAGCCATCCGCCGTTACTCTATCCGATAAATCCTAATGAGCGTCGTACATGCTGTGAATACCAGCACGTCTCCTGCCGTTCCGATAGACGTATTCCGGTCGTATTAATCCTGACGGCAGTCCTCACGGATGTGGCGTTGATGAATTTTCTGGCAAACGAACCTGTTGGGCGTGACGTGTGTCGTTGTCCTGTGCAATGTGCTGGATTCGTACCAACAAATGCGAACGAAGATTCGCTCGACGCTCTGCGTTTACAGCAGCAGCCCCACGCGGGGTTCCATCACGCAGGCTTTCTAGTGGTTGACGTGGAAGCCGCTCCTTAGGTCGCGATCATCGCCGCTGCGAGACGCTTGACATCGGATTGCAGGCTGTTCATTTCATCCGAATCCCAAAATGGCTATAAACGGTATGCTGGACACACTTCCGGCGGCGGCCAATACTCTCACACCATCAAGCATTTTGAGCAACATCGCAGAATCGGGTTCAACGTTTCACACAGGTGTGACACGTTGAAATCAATTCATTCGTTGCTCTGCTAATCCCCGATTCTGCGTCAGCACCTGCCATTGCAGGTCACAAGGAAAAATATGAGCGACGCTCAACAAACGTCATTCGAAGATCAAATCATGGCCGTAGTCAGCGAGATTGACTACCGCCCGGTGACACAGGCCATTCTGGCCAAATCAATTGATGTCAAAAAGAAGGCACTTCGCGACTTCCGCGATTCATTGGCCAATCTCATCGAAGCAGGCAAACTGCGACAGGACAAACAAGGCCGAATTCGCGTTCGAGGAACCTCCGGGCTGGTGTCTGGTGTGTTGCGAAAAATCAGCAGCGGTGCCGGTTTCGTGATCCCGACTGAGCCATCGAAGGATGCCAAGGACCCCAAGTCCGGTGACATCTACGTTTCCGCTCGCGATATTCGCGATGCGCAATCCGGCGATGAAGTGATGGTGCGAGTGACAGAAAAACGCCGCTCCGGTGGCCAGCGTTGCGGGATCATCGAAAAGGTCGTTGATCGCGCGACCAGTATCTTTGTCGGAACTTATTTTGAATCCAGCGGCCAGGGTTTTGTGCGAGTCGATGGGACCGTTTTCGGTGCCGCAATTCACGTCGGCGATCCCGGCGCAAAGGGAGCAAAGCCAGACGACAAAGTCGTAATTGAAATGCTGCGATTTCCAACAGCAAATCGCGTTGGTGAAGCCGTCCTGACAGAAGTCCTCGGCAATCGCGGTGATCCGGGCGTCGATACGATGACGGTGATTCACAGCATGGGATTGCCGTTCGAATTTCCTGATTCGGTTCTTGATGACGCCCGTCGTCAGGCTGATGCCTTTGACGATACAAACTTACAGGGACGAACGGACCTCACCGGCGAAACGATCGTGACCATCGATCCTGTTGACGCCCGTGACTTTGATGATGCGATCTCATTGTCACGGTCCAAAGACGGACACTGGCATTTGGGAGTTCACATTGCCGACGTGGCTCATTTTGTGCCGGTCGGCAGCAAGCTCGACCAGGAAGCTCAGAAACGAGGCACCAGCGTTTATCTGCCGCGTCATGTTATTCCTATGTTGCCGGAACTTATCAGCAACGGCCTTGCGAGTCTGCAGCAGGGGCAAGTGCGGTTTACAAAAACTGCGTTCATTGAATTCGATGAGACCGGAACAGTTGTGGGCACGGATGTTGCAAATTCGGCGATCAAGGTCACGCGGCGGTTCGCTTATGAAGAGGTCATGCCGATTCTCGAGCACCCAAAGAAATCGTTCCCGAATGTGACGCCGGAAGTTCGCGCGTTGCTGGAGTCTATGTTTGAACTGGCGATGCTGTTGCGTCGTCGACGGTTCGCTCACGGCGCGCTACAGATGGGCATTCCGGAAGTCGCGATTGATTTCGACAAAGACGGCGCAGTGAGTGGCGCTCACACACGGCATCACGATCAGAGCCATGAGATTATTGAAGAGTTTATGCTGGCGGCCAACGTGGCTGTAGCCAGTTTGCTCGACAGCCGAAAATTGCCGTTCCTGCGTCGCGTTCACGGTGACCCGGACGAACTTAAGATGCGGAATTTTCAGCAGTTTTGCCAGGGACTTGGCCTGACTCTGAAGAAATCTCAGGATCGTAAGGAAATTCAGGCACTCATCCACGGTGTTGAAGGCAAACCTGAAGAACGTGCGGTCAATTTTGCGTTGTTGCGAAGCATGCAGCAGGCCGTCTATTCGCCTGAAGTCATGGGACATTACGCTCTGGCAGAAGAAGACTATTGCCATTTTACGAGTCCTATTCGCCGGTATCCTGATTTAACCGTGCATCGGCTGATTGGGCAAATTGCCGCAAAGCGATCTCCGACACCGCCGTCAGTTTCGGAGCTGATCCAGCTTGGCAAGCATTGTTCAATCACTGAGCGCCGTGCTGAAAAAGCGGAACGCGAGTTGATTCGTATCAAGATGTTGCGTTATATGTCCGGACATATTGGCGAAGAAATGGACGCAATCATCACCGGCGTTGAAAGCTTTGGGATGTTCTGTCAGGGTATTGAGATTCCTGCGGAGGGGATGATTCACCTGAGTGCGCTCAACGATGACTTCTACGTCTATGATCAGGCAACACGTCGGCTGACAGGCAGCAGAACTCATCGGGAGTATCGGCTTGGTGATCCAATCCGGGTCCTTGTCGCGGCCGTTGATATCGATCGGCGGCAGTTGGATCTGCGAGTCGCCGATTCAACGACAAGTGGCAGTAGCAAAAAGAAAGCCCGCCCGACACCCGCGGGCGAACATCGCCGTGCGGTTCATTCGGCCGAAAAGAAGCAAAGTTCGTCGGAGCCACCAACGAAAAATCGTGGTGGAAAGAAGCCAAAGGGCGGCGCAACGAAATCCAAACGCGGACGTAAACGATAACATCTGGGTCGCCGTGGCAGGCTGTCGATTTCATCGTCACCCGATGCGTCAGCGAGTGATTTGCGACCAAGAAGCCAGGCCATTCCATCCCTCACTGACGTTTCGGGTTGCGAA
>JBDNFT010000303.1:0-6656 GCA_041689695.1 Planctomycetaceae bacterium
GTGGTGGCTCGAGGCTTCAACTTCCGTACGTTCCGGATGGCGAATATGATCTGACACTGATCGTCAGGCCATTAGAGCAAACGGTCGGTTTGACGATTGGTTTGGTGTCCGATGGTCATCCATTTCATGCAATTCTGGATTACTACAACACCACTCACGGGCTGGAACAAGTCAACGAAGTCGATATTAGTAGTCGCCCCGGTCCTGGACAAAACGACAGCAGGGTCAATCGGAAAAACGGTTTGAAAGTCGATCAGAATTCGAACGTCGTCTGTCGAGTGAGGACGAATGGCATGACAGTTGATGTGAATGAGAGCCGCGTGATCGATTGGAAGGGACAGCCCCCAACAGCTCAGTCGGAACGGCTATTGGAGCATGCCAATCGAACGTTCGTTATTTATCAGCGGATTCAGTCGATTTGAATTCAGCAAGATTGACTTGAAGATAGTCACCGGTTCCGCGAAGAAGTTGCCACCTCCGAATTTGGTATCGGCCAGTGGTCTGGCGTTAGCATCGGAAGCACTGGGTGTCCCAATTGAAGACCTGCAAAATGCTGCAAATAAGTGGGTTCTATCGCTGAATGATCATCTGGACAATGAATTGACGATCGATTTCTCGCCACGTTCGATGCCTAAGATACCTCCGCAAAGTCTTGTCACATCTAAAGATATTAAATTTGTCACTTCCTTGACTTGTCCTGTCCGTCTGTTTCTTACGAGATTGAATGCGGAATGTTTGGGGGAAGACAACCTTCAGCGACTGGCGAAGATGACGACTCTCAAGACGCTGTCTCTTGATGGCGTGAAAGCGATGCTAAATTCCTATACTTCGGTGCTTTCAAATAATCGCTCAATTCGTGAGCTGATTCTGGATCATCAGAAACTCAATGAGAAGCAGATTGGAGACATTTCCAAGATCTCATCGTTGCGTCTGTTGCAATTGAATTACACCGAATTAACAGACGAAGCTGTCAAAATTATTGCGAGTAGTCTACCAGACATTGAATGCTTGCATATCGGCCACATGAAAAGTAGTGCCAGTCTGACGCCGGGCTGTCTTAAATCTCTGAAATCGCTGACGAAACTCAATGAACTTTCTATCAGAGACTGCGCGAAATTTGATGACACCTGCGTGGAAGACCTGAGTCAGCTTTCGTCGCTGCGAACATTGTATGTCGATCAGACATCGATCACGCCTGCTGGCTATTCAAAACTCCGAATCAAGCTGCCAAAGACGACAATCTACTAAGACAATGACTGTCTGAACATGTAGTGGGATTCGCCAGAATTCCCTGCAATTGCGGGATTTCTGGCGAAATCCACTACGACAATTGTCCCCGACCGATGATAACTTCACGGTTCAAGACTATGACTTCAAAAATGCAGCTTGATTGCCCGTTGTGTAGTAAAAAACTGCGACTGGAACTATGTCTCGTGGGCAGGACCGTTCGGTGTCCGGCCTGCGGAAATAGTTTTGATGCGACTCGATTTCGATCCGATGCTGATCAGGATTCCGATGATCTTGCGTCGGCTCGATCGATGGACGGATCTGATCCTTTGCAGCAGTCGCAGCATCGTACCGGAGGGCTAACGCCCGTCCGCTCGCCATCGATTGATGGCTCACATTCTTCGCAGCAGTCTCAGGGATCGGGCGACACCGCATCCCGCGACGCCAGGTCGGGCGAAACGTTTACAAACGAGGGCGACGAAGGCACGGTGGGCGGCGCCAGTCCTCGGCGCGGCGACTGGGTCGTTTCGAACTTCGCCGATTACTGGGTCAGGGCGCATTTGGAAAAGTTTACGTGGCTTATGATCCCGAATTGGAACGCGAAGTCGCTCTGAAAGTATTAACGTTCGGCCCGAATCAAAAATTCGTGTTCAACGATTTCTAACGGAAGCCAAGGCGGCGGCGAGACTGCGGCATCCGGATATTGTCTCCACGTTTCTCAGCGGGCAAGAGGGTTCCAGATATTACATCGCAGCGGCGTTTGTCGATGGTGAATTGCTGTCCAAAGCCGTGAAAAAACAGCAATTGTCCGTCCTGCGTTCAGTAGAAATCATCGGCAAACTGGCTGACGCTTTGGCCTACGCGCACGACAATGATGTCGTTCACCGAGACGTCAAACCACACAATGTGATGCTCGACCAGCATGACGAACCACATCTCATGGACTTCGGTCTTGCGAAGCGCGTCGATGATGACGCGAAAGTCACGACTGACGGATCTGTGCTGGGAACTCCGGCTTACATGTCTCCCGAACAGGCTCGCGGCGAAGTTTCTGCAGTAGGTCCGGCGAGCGATCAGTACAGTCTGGCTGTGATGCTGTTTCAGTTCCTCACGGGATCGACGCCCTTTCATGGACCGCCGCATTTGGTGATTGCCGAGGTCGCAAAAGGCGAAGTTCCGCCAATTCGTTCTGTTCGCAAAGACATTCCAGCCGATCTCGCAGCGGTCTGTGATCGTGCTTTGCAAAAGGAACCCTCGCAGAGATATCTCACCTGCCGAGAATTCGCTGCCGATCTCGACAACTGGGCGCATCGCCGTCCTGTTCAGACTCGGCGTCAAGGAGTTTTGCAACGGACAATCCGTTTTGCGTCCGCCAATAAAGCGATGATCGGATTTTGGGTCGTCATTTCTCTCTTACTGACGTCAATCGCATTCGCAATTGGTCTGACGCTTTATGGCAATAAAAGTCGTGAATCTGCTTCACTGCCTGATCAACGAGTCGCAATCGATTTAAATTCGAAGGCGAACGGATTGACGTTGTCTCCAGATACATTGGGTAGCAAAGATCAAGGTACTGAGTTGACGAAAATTGACAAAGCCACCGCTACAGACAACACCTCGGGAACTCCTGAGTCGATAAGCGATCTTGACAACGCATTTGCGGACCGACCAAGTGCGAACGCTGAGCCGGAATCAGATAAACTGTCGGAATCAAGCGTTGCGGAACTCCTTCGTGAACAGCCTATCTTACAACGCGCGGACATCATTAACGGTGTCCAGGAAGCGCTTCGGATGGTGGGCAAAACTGGATATGGACATGTAGTGGTTGGGCAAATCAAAATGGAAGGGAACGCTTCAACTAGTGACGTGATTGCTCAGATGGAGATTCTCGACGACGGCTACTTCGTCGATGCGGTGGCGATGGCGGGGGCTCCCGTTTACTTCTGGCATCCGGGTTACAGCCGACTGGACGTTGTCCCTCATGGCAAAAAAGGAACCGTCGAGAATCTCGGCGAGGTGATTATGAGTGTTGCGACAAAGCCTGCCGGAGTTGTGAAGGGCATCATGGTCGCTAATGGGGCAAACGTTCCAAAAGATCTGAAAGTTACGTTGACTTATTCGTTACCTCCGTTGAACAAATGTATCAAGTCGGAGAACGCACAATCGAATCTTCCAGGGCTTTCGGTTCAACAGGAATTACTTTCACGTATCGCAGCGACCAGCACGGAAACCGTCGAAGTTGTGCCAGAGACTGGAGAATTCAAATTTGCCAATCTGAGTGGTCTTCGGTTCCATGCGAGATTCGAATCAACTGAAAAGGACCATTGGGATCTGGAACTGGAGGTGTCGCCAGGCGAAGAGTTTGACGTCGGGCAATGTGAGATGTACCGCTCTGATGATGCGGAGCAGACGAAGTCTGTACTTGTGAACCTCGAGTGGGCTCCTGACGGGATGCCGGAATACCAGAAAATTCTTTCAAACCTACATCCTGATCAGGATGCTTTTAAGTATTTCGAGAAACGTTTTGACAAGGATCTCAAATCTGCCGAACGTGTACGCAACAACGGGGATGAGCGTGCCGCAGTTGTACTCGTCGGTCAGATCGACGTACCTGACAATCATCGCTATGAACAAGACGTTCGAGCTCAAATGCAGATCGCAACGGGTGGCTATTTTGTGCCGCAGTCCAACCCGGTCGTCCGATTGGATGTCGATTGCATGGATACGATGCCCTGGCATTATATCCCAAAAGGAAGTCACGATGGCGTCGAATACTGCGGAACATTTCAATACAGGGATATCCCGTTTCAACCTGGTCAAAACCGAACGATGCTGCCATTCATTCTGTTTCGAACCCGTGTAGTCTACATTTCACACATCGCATCCAAAACTGGTCAATTCACGGACGAAAGTGTTCGCACCTCGGTCATGGATACTAAAAACGGAAAATGGCGTAGCTTTGAAGAGGCAGCAGTCTACGGGACCTACGGCTCTGATCTTGGGCTGGAGCAGTACGGAAACGCAGTTGTCGCTCAAGTTTCCTGCGGGCCTTGCTACATTGCCGACCTTGGCGCACGCGATCTTGAGGAATGTCGCTTTATCGATGTGGATGCCACCTTCACTCGCAAGGATGGCGGATTTAACAAGTATCTGCTGAAAGAAGGCCACGTATACCTGCTAAAACAGTGGCACTGGAAACACTGGGTGTTGTTTAAGGTGGACGGGATTACGTTGGCACCGCTCAACGAGAAATAGACAGCCAATCAGTACGGCTGGGATCAGGAGTTTGTCCATGTTTGGTGCCAGCGGCCCCAGTCAAGACCCACGAAATTGTACGCCCGCTGCCGGCTTGCCCGGCAGTAGCGGAGATTTGAAATTAAGCGAAATCGCATGACGACCCAAGCCCCATGCCGGCTCGTCCGGCATGAGCCAAAGTTTTTAACTTGCGTTTCAGTTCGACGAGCCAGCCGGGGACGGCGAATCATTACCGAAGCCAAAGCAGCCGCCAGACTCAAACATCCCTACATTGTGCCGAGGTTTGAAAGCGGCAAGGAAGACAATCGCTAATATATTGCGTCTGAGTTCATCAGCGGCCGATTGCTGTCCGATGACAAGATGCGAAACTCACTGGATGAACGTCGCAGCGTGGAGATCATTCGCAAGCTTGCCGCCGCCCTCGCGTATGCTCATGAAAATCGAATCGTGCATCGCGACATCAAGCCGCAGAATATCATGGTGGATGACAACGGTGAACCACATTTGATGGACTTCGGACTCGCACGTCGGTTGAGTGAAGAGTCCAACCTGACCACGGATGGCGCGATGCTGGGAACTCCCGCGTACATGTCGCCGGAACAGGCACGCGGAGAGTTTTCGATTGTCGGGCCGACAAGCGATCAATACAGCCTTGCGGTTGTTCTGTATCAGTTGCTGACCGGTGCAAAGCCGTTCGACGGACTGCCGCACGTTGTTGTCACTCAAGTGGCGAAAGGCGACGTTCCGACTGCGGAAACAGTGAATCCGGACGTCTCGTCAGATCTTTCTGCTGTTTGCGAAAAGGCGATGCAGAAGCTGACCGATGATCGATACGCCTCGTGCAAAGAATTTGGAGATGACCTGGAAGCATGGCTTAGCAGTCGCATGCTGAGTGCGGATCGTAATTTGTTTCGCAGTCGCAATCTGGAAATATCAGTGCTTTGACGTGTGGTCATTCAGATCAGTGATGAACAATTGAAATAAACGTCAGGCTTTCCAGCCTGACACGAAGAAGAAGACAGCCTAGAAAGGCTGACGTACTCTATTTCAGGACTCTTCCTTACCGCCATTGCTTCATCTTGTTCAGATTATTGATCGCCAACGCGCAGAGGATTCCGAACAGAATCATCATGCCTTTGGGATCGGGCTGCTGATTCGAGAGAATAAGTCCGTGGGGATCAGGCAGCCAGTCAAAAACAGCATAAGGAATGTATGGCAGACGATCTTCACTGTTTAAACACCAGGCACCGCGGAGGGCTGCGATGGCTGAAGAGACAATCGAAATCTGCATTACAATCTCCCCTCGGTTACGTAGTCGAGCACCGAAGATTTCGAACAGGCTTTCCGTGATGCGGCCTCCGTCCAAAGGCAGGCACGGCACGAAATTCAATACGTTTCCAAAGATCCCGAAGAACAGCATCATGTGGACAGCGAAAACCTTCGGATCATAGTAGTCTCGCAGAAACAGAATCGGATCGTTTGTCGTCATCAGCAACAGAATATACACGATCGCTGCCAGAGCCAATCCCGCCAATGGTCCTGCGGCAGAAATCTTGAGGTTCTTTTCCGGTGACATGCGCGACGTCGTCGCAAGGCCAAATAGAAAGACAAGGGTGATCTCTGATGGGAATCCGTAGCGTCTGGCCATCAAAGCATGACCAAATTCATGGACCAGCACTGATACAAAGACGCAGAGAATTCCGACGATGGTCAGTGCGACATGTTCGCCCTGCCATGTCACCATTGCGGATGACAGCCAAAAGAAGGGATGAACACGCACCGGCACATCCAGCAATCGGAATTTCAGGTCAAATTCCGTCTCATTACCGACACCCAGCATAGATCTGTCCTTTGGCGATCGAATCTCAGTCGTACGATTGCAATTTCAATCTCTGTGGCCCCTGCGACTCGCACAAGATACAGTGTAGAACTGTGAAGTCGAACCCCTCAACAGGGAACTCAGCGCGTTTTCGCGTTCGTTGCAGTATTTTAAGTTGATTCGGTCGTCTTTGGTTCAAGGAAATCTATTCGTTGGGAAGCCTGTTTCGCATCATTCTCGAGTTACCGATTCTGCGAGGAGTCCTCAAGCCCTTCACGCGATTGATTGTCGGGCTGATTGCAATTCCGATTTTCCGCTTCATTTTGAAACGCATCTTTCGCCTTCACACGCTGGA
>JBDNFT010000304.1:0-4668 GCA_041689695.1 Planctomycetaceae bacterium
TGGGACGCTGCAGCGGTGGGTGCGCGTGTTTTTCAATAACCGGACGCTAGCGCGTGGCGGCTGATGGGGCGTTAAATTGCAAAACCGCAAAGGGGAAAACCGACAAAGTCCAGACTGTTATGGAGTCCTGGAAATCCGAAAGCCGACGAGGTCGTAGAATTCACGGTTGTCGGGCGAGTAGTGGACGCGATTCGCCGACCGCAGATACTGCGGATTGCCGAAGAACGAGCCGCCCCGCAAAACACGAGAATTGCCGTTGGCATCGGAGCTATCCCAGCACCACTCCCAGACATTCCCATGCATATCGAACAGCCCCCAGGCGTTGGGAATCCGCTGCCCGCAAATACTCGGATGGGACTCGCCGTAGACTCCATATTCACGCAAGAGTGCGTCTTCATCCCCGAAGGAGTATCCTCGTGAACTCATCGCGCGACAAGCGTACTCCCATTCCTTTTCGGTCAGCAGCCGATACCCCTTCTGGCCGTCTGGATCGGGCTGCACATCAGCAGCGGTGATATGCCCAGTTTCGTCTCGGTTCTTTTGCAATTCTTCACGCTCCGGGAGCTTGTCGTACGGAAGCAATCCCTCCCTGATGCTCAGAGCATTGCAGAACTCGATCGCGTCGTACCAGCTCACGGAACGGACGGGTAGCCGATCTGCATCCGGGACTTTCGCCGCGTTCTTAACCGCAGTGTTCTTAAACTGAGGCAGGAGCACTTTGAATTGTCCGACGGTGATCTCCCGATCAGACACCCAAATGGCCGGAAAAGTGTCAAGAGTGTCATCCGCAGTCGGATCGCCTGTCCAGCCGCTGTTCTCGCCTCCACCAACATCGTCTATTACCGATCCCATCGCAAATTCTCGCGATGGTATCTGCACCATTGTGAGACCATTGGCTTTTTCAGGCGTATCCGAGGATTCAAGAGCCAGGTATTCCCAGTCCCGTTTTTCCTCGGACGGCAGAATCAGGCGGTCGAGAGCATCCTCTGTCATTCCCTGTTGAAGCAACGCCCATCGAGCGGCACTATGCGTTCCACCGTCAGGGGCCGTCTGATACACGTTCGTGAGTACGTCTTGGGTCGCCTCCGCCGCTTCTATTTTCAGTCTGCCGACCGCGATGCAGAGGGCCGAACAAGTTTCGGGACTTAGTGACTTGTCTGCCAGCAAAACAGCGATTTTGTCCAGGGCCCCTGGAAAATCAGAGAACCCATGGATGAAAGTCGTTCGCTGCGAAGGATACGTCAGCAAAGAATCTGGTGGCACTGGAGCCGTTGGTAGCTGACAGGCGGACGCCAACAACTCAGGCATGTTAAGCGATGCTGCTACCGCTAACCACCGATTCCTGACCGCATCATCGGAACCGGAATTCTTCAGCCTGCTTGTCAGCAGACCCAGGAGGCTCCTGGCATCACGGGTCTGCAAGGTCCGAAGCGCTGCGACGATATTCGGTCCTTCATCTTTCGGTAATTTGGCAATGTTGTCCAGCAGGAATTGAACCTCCGGTGTTTCGAGAGGCTGGGCACCAAGCCCATCCAACTGAATCAAACCATAGGCCGCATGAACGCGCTGAGTTCGTTTCAAATCGGTGTCTCTCAATTCGTCGTGAATTTGCTTTGCCGCAAGATCGCTGAATGGTGCAAGTTTTGGCAGATAGAAATCCACCGTCGCTGCCTGCGTGCCCAACAAGTTCTGCACCAATGTCTTTGACTCCTGGGTCCGGTTTGATTGTTGAATTTTAAACCAGATCAGCAACACACCACTGAGTAACACGACGCCAGCGATCCCGGCGTATGTTTTGCGACGTCGATCTGCCGACTGACTGGCAACAACAAAGCTGCGTTCCGTCTGTTCCAATTCCCCGGCACGCAACGGAACAAACTGGCGGGATTCTCGAAGGGCGTTGCCCCGCAGCAGTGCCGATTTCGGGTCCCGTGCAAATTCTGCGAGGAGCGGGACCAGTCGGCTGCGCCACTGCAGGAACTTGCGGTCGTCGTTGACCCATTGCTTCAATCGATCCCAGCGTCGCAGTAATTCCTCATGCGCCACTTCCACGGTTTCCTGTCGCACTTCTTGCTGAGGCGATGCAGACGAATCTCCATTGTCTCGGGCGTCAGCTGGTGCTTTCGCGATCACAACCCCGGTCGTGACCAGCAGGCGTTCGCTGGCCAGTTTCCGGGCAACCTGTTGTGTCGTCGCGTCCAGACCCTGCAGGTCCGCGCGACGCCTCGTATCCTCTTCCGTCTTTGCACCGGCCTGCACCAGTCTGCGAAACAGGAACTCTGCGGCCTTCTGCTCATCGGAGTTCAGCTTTGTATTGAAGATCGTCTCGGCGCGCGTGGCAATGGCTCCTGCGATGCGACCGAGAACCTGATAAGCATCGTGCGTCAATTGTCCATCGCCACACCGTTTGGCCCAGAGTTCTCCCAGCACAAATTCCAGCAGCGGCAAGCTGCCCGGCTCGTCACCGGCGTCATCGAGAATCCGTTCGACCAGACCGTCCTGAAATGTCAGTCCGACTTTTCCCGCTGGTTCTTCAATCACACTGCGGAGTTCGTCCCGATTCATGGGACCGAGGTCAAGGCGACTGTTTTCCAGACGATCCAGCAGCTTGCGGTCCTGCAGCACCTCGTCATAAAAGTCCCAGCGGACCGTGAACACAACCGAGAGCGGGGACCCGGTGCGCGAGGTGGCATCGAGCAGTTCTTCGATGAAACGATGCCGTTGAGTCTCGCTCTTGCAGTTCGTATAAATTTCTTCCCACTGATCAACCACCAGCAGCAGTCGTTGCGTGC
This sequence comes from Planctomycetaceae bacterium, assembly GCA_041689695.1. Taxonomy (GTDB): domain Bacteria; phylum Planctomycetota; class Planctomycetia; order Planctomycetales; family Planctomycetaceae; genus SXXK01. The sequence continues at coordinate 2,793 of JBDNFT010000304.1, forward strand.
CCTTCTGCTGCCGCAGACCTTCGACCGCCAAATCCCACAGCGGGACTCGGCGATGCTCAAGGTCTTCAGCCAACGTGTTGCGCTTGCGGATCAGATCAATCCCCGACAAATTCGGGTTCGACGAGCGGAAGGAACACGTCGGCGAGTGAATGCAGCGGATTGTCTTTGGGTATCATGGTCAGGATATCCCAGACGGTGCCATCGTCCGCATGCCGCAACCGAGGGACTAGCCCCGCGCGAACGACGGACGACTTCCCACTCCCCGACGCACCGACCACTCCCACCAGCGAATGCATCCGGACCAGCCCGACCAGTTTGTCGGTGTAAGCCTTACGTCCAAAAAAGAATTCGGCATCCTCTTCGCGAAACGGCAGCAGTCCGCGGAACGGACAGATGGTGGCTCGTGGTTCCGGTTTCCCACTCCGATCGATCGTCTCACCGCGAATCGCTGCAGCCAGAAAATCCAGCTGCTCCTTATTTCCAGGATCATCTCGCAGATCGACCCACATCAATTGCTTCATGAATCCCAAGGGTGGCTGGCAACCGGGCAGCAGCACCGGGATGACGGGAAAATTTGTCGCACCGGCCAGACGATCCAGAGCCCACGCCCGCTCCCGCTGCTGCCAGCGTCCCATTTCGTTCGGGCCAACAAACATCACGACGGAACGACTCGAACTGAGGGCTTGCTCAAGAGCTTCCACCCAGTCGCGTCCCGGCTGCAGATACCAACGATCGATAAAGCACTTACACTGCCGTGTGCCCAGCTCCCTCGAAATTCGTTCGACCACAGCATGGTCGAGCGAATTGTAGCTGAGAAAGGCGTCGTAGGCCGGTTGGGTCGTCATTGGTATTGCGTTCGCCGAATGGAAAATCAGCGATCTGAATCCACCGCGTCCAGATCGAACCACATTCCGGTAATGTAGGAACGCGGGTGCCGCCCGTCGTGCAGACCAGCGTCCGTGGTTGCCCTGAGTGCCGCTATTCACTCCAGCGGCCCACACTTGCACTTGTACGATGCTGATCAGCACGCGGCTTAACGGGCAGATGAGCCTGCGTAGGTCCGAGGAAAGCAGAAAGGGAGGAAAGCAGAAAGGGGCTCGAACTTCACTTTGGCATAGACTTCCGCCAACGCGAAGCTGCCGTGGATCTCCGGCAGTAAGATTCGTTCGGCGAGCGGGATGCGTCAGCTTCCCGGTACGTTGTGATTCCTGGCCGCGTCTGAGTCAGGCGAATCGCAGACCAGTGGGCTGACACCTTAGGTTTAGGCACATTTGTTGCGTGATCATATCAAGTTCAGTGAGTTGGAGGATTGTTTTGCAGATTCTGCCACGACGGAGTCCAGTAATCTGAGGTTTCTGGAAATTTTTACAACAGGACGTTGACGGTCGAGTGCGCATGGCCGGAGTGATTTTTTCGCTCACGGTGGATTGCGGACAGGGTGGGAGCCCGACGATGAGTCAGCAAGTACGGATTGTCGATGAACAGAGTTGTTCTTACGAAACAGGACAAGGCGAAGGTTTGAAGACCTTTGGCGAGGTCAATTTCGGAGACGCTGAATTGGGCGATGTCCGCAGAACGAAACGGCTGGTGGCAGTGGCGGACGCCATCGTTCGGCATCCGGGCGGCTCGTTGCCTGAAAAGCTCGAAACGCCCAAAGAGCGGGATGGCTTGTATCATCTGATGCAATGCCCGACGGTGACTCACGCGAGCGTGATGGCTCCGCATTATGCGCTCACGCGGAAGAAAATGGCCGAACACGATGGCTTTGTGGTGGCTCTGCATGACACTACGGAACTGAACTTTTCGAAGCATGAATCCCTGTCAGACCGGGGCCAGCTTGGCAACGGTTCGCAGCAGGGTTGGTTGTGTCACAACA
>JBDNFT010000305.1:0-1946 GCA_041689695.1 Planctomycetaceae bacterium
ACAGGTCCTCGCTGTCGCCAATGTCAGTCGCAGTGCTGGTCAGGACTCATTGCCACTTGCTCTGCCAACAGACATTCGCCCCCTGGTGCTTGTCAACGGTCATCGCGTGCAACTACAGACCACGGCGGCTGGATTCTCAATACCACTGCCAGTATCGTCGGTGGATTGTCAGGTTGTGCTGACATGGAACGAACCGGGGAACAAAGCCGACGACGTTACTGGCAAGCGGGAATTGCCTCGACTATTTCTTCGCGAGCTTTCCGTGCCTCAGTGTACTCATCATTTGCTCGTCAACCGTCAACTTGAGTTCCGCGTGCCGGGGGCAGAATTTGCAGCAGCCGATTCAACCGACGTGATGCGCATTCTGGATCGATTGATGACGGTCGCAGAATCATCCGATGGAACATCAAAGCGTGTTCCCGTCGCCGACATGCCTGCTGAGATTCGTAGTTTTATTTCACGGTGGCAGCTTGCCACGACACAAAAATGGGACGAACGCACACTGATTGATTCTGTTCAGTCCGGACTGCCAATTGTGGTGCAGGTGACACAGTTGCGTCGCCGAACGGCTATTGCTGCAGGCATGATATTGCTGCTGGCAGGCTGCTGTATTTTCTTCCGAAACAAAGTGATGGAATACCGCGTCGTCGTGTCACTGTTGGCCTGCGGCTTACTCGGCGTGAGCGTCCTGATGCCGACCTCGATCGCAGAAGCCATGATCACCGGGGCATTCTGGGGATTGTTGGCTGGTTTAACATTCGTCACTTCAACTCGATGGCAATGGCTCCGAACGATCAGTATTCAGTCCTTGCTTCGACTCTCAATAGTTGCGTGGTTTTTAATCCTTCCCGCAGATTTCAGTACTGCACAAGAATCCGCGAGGCCAGGCATTCCGCCGCAAGGCCAAGCGGTGGTGACGGCAAAAGCCTTTTTGGCCGGTACCACAGCAGACGAAGCTGAACATGATCCAGATGTTCTACTGCCAGAAACACCACTCCCCGACAGCGATATCGCGTATGTGAAAGCATCGGTCTTTGAAAAATGGCAGAAGAAGCATGCCGCAGAACGATCGGCTTTACCCGCCGCTGTCGTGAAGTCGCTGCAGATGGAGATCGTGGTGGAATCAGTTGAATCCATCGAGCTGATTCAGAAAATGGAAGTCGCGGCGGTCAGCGGTGACGAACAGTGTCATATCCGTGTTCCGTTGCATGGCTCCAGGCTTGTCATGTGTACGATCAATGGAGAAAAAGTTTTCCCGGTGCCTGATGGTCCCGGTGCAATTCTGATTCCTGTACCAGCCTCTTCTCTTCTGCCAACTCGCTCGCTGTCAGGTACTGTTGACAGCAAGGACACGACAAACTCAACAACGGCCGTCGATGCATGGCCTTTGGCTGCTTTCACGGTACATCAGATTGAATGCCGTTTGCGACCAGTAATAACGCGCCAGACTTCGGGACTGCAGTTCATTTTGCCTGCCCTGCCCTGCCCTTTAGCGGAAATCAAACTCACAGCACCAGACAGCCTGTTTACCGGAGTTCGCGCGCAGACAGCGGCTGGAGTCGTGCAGTGGAAACCCACCGAAGGAGCCATGCAGTTTAACGGGCTGGCGATGTCTGAAGGAATCGACGTCCGATTGTTCCAGACAAATCTCGACAAAGGCAGCCCTCAGCTTGCAACCGTCGAAACGCTGACCATAGCAGAAGTCGTCGCTGAACAACCAATGCTCTCCTGTATCTGCCGGTTTACTCGCTGGAATCCATTGACTCCCGAAGTGCGATACATGGTCCCTCAAGGCTATCAACTGATATCCGCCAGCAGCGTCAATAGTGGAGATCTACTGTGGTCGGTCCAGGATCGTGTCGCCACGATTCTGCTTCCAAACGCAATTGGCTGCGAGTTCCTTCTTTCATTACAATTAAAGTCGGACGTCGCCTCTCCGTTGCAGC
>JBDNFT010000306.1:0-5512 GCA_041689695.1 Planctomycetaceae bacterium
GTCACTGCCCAGCACACCGGCGATCTTGTCGTGCAGGTAATTCAGGGTGTCGCGATGTTCCGAGAAAATGATCAGCTTGCGGTGTCGCCCGGCTTCGTTCCGCAGTTCCGGGGTGTTCTGCAGGATCTTTGAGAGTTCATCCCATTTGCGGTCCAGGCCTGATGCGACAACCGCCTTCGCTCGTTCTTCCAGCCCCTGAAGGATGATGATTTCAGATTCCAGTTCGGCCACTGTGCTGGCCGCCGTGGCGTCGTCGATGAGTTCTTCCTCCAGATGTTCCTGTTCGTCCGCATTCAGGTCATCGTCGTCTTCCGGGACCTCCACAGCAGTGGCGGACAATGCCTGCCGTCCGCGAATGCCCAGCTTTTCATCGCGGACGCGGCTTTGAAGCCGTTCTTTACGTCTTCGCAGGGACTGGTAGATGGCTTCCGGACTGGATGCAAGGCGTCTCTGAAGGGCAGTGAGCGCGAAACCGACCGACCCTTTTCGGGAACCCTGAAGTTGGTCAGCCTTACCCATTTCCGTCTTCACGTAGTCAGTGACGGACTCGTAGAGAGCGGCTTCCAGATCGGACAGCGTGTAATTGACCGTGTACGCTTTGCGTTCGGGGAACAGCGGTGTGTTGTCAAATTTGACCAGCTCTTCCTTGACCATGCGTCGCATCAGGTCCGATGCATCAACCTTGTGAACGCCGTCTCGGAATTTTCCGTAGAAGCGATCAGAGTCGAGCAGCGACAGGAACAATTGGAAATCTTCTTCCTTGCCGTTGTGCGGTGTCGCCGTCATCAACAACAGATGGCGGGTTTCGCCACCGATGCGTTCTGCGAATCGAAAGCGACCTGTTTTTTCGAGCTTTGATCCATAGTAGTGGGCGGCCAGTTTGTGTGCTTCGTCAAAAACCACCAGGTCCCATCCGGATTCAAGCAATTTGGCTTGCAGTGGACCGGGTTGCCTTCCTTGCGATGTTTCCTCTTCACCTCGAGCCATCTGGTCCAACCGCACAATCAGCTGATTGAAGTCTTCAAACGCATTTCCACTGGGAGACGCCTGATCGAGACTCGGCGTGTACACGTGAAAATCGAGGCCGAATTTTTCGGACATTTCGTCACGCCATTGTTCGACCAGACTGCCAGGGGCGACAATCAAAACGCGCTTCGCATCCGCGCGCATGATCAGCTCACGAATGTAGAGGCCCGCCATGATGGTCTTGCCAGCTCCCGGATCGTCCGCCAATACAAATCGCAGTGGCTGCCGAGGAAGCATCGATTCGTATACGGCAGTGATCTGGTGCGGCAACGGTTCCACATTTGAAGTGTGAACCGCCATCATCGGGTCAAACAGGAATGCCAGATCGAATCGTTTGGCTTCGCACGTGAGCTGGAATGCTTCGCCGTCTCCGTCAAACGACCACGGGCGTTCAACTGTGGCGATGCTGAGACTGGCTTCGTCTCCCCGACCCAGCAGGCGTTCTTTCGTGGTGCCATCGGGCGTGCGATAGAAAACTGTAACCGCTCCATCCCCAATTGGCACGACAGCCGCCACCGTCGCCACCACCGATGGTTCCAGTCCGTCAAGCGGCAGTCCGGGTTTGATGTTTTCGAGTTTCAGCATTGTTGGCCTGAATTTGGAGCACAAAGTGTTCTTTTTGGCGACTTCGGATCCTTCCCACTTGGAGCTTTTGCAGATCTACGCAATAGAACTGGGACGCGGAGTCTAATCAACGAGTCATCGCGGAAGTAGTTACCCCCGTGGGTTTGTTTTCCGTCGCACGCATTTTCGCGCACCTGCCCCAGCACGAACGGAATCTTCGGAAAATCTTTGATACGAAAATCGCCGCACAATATGAGCATTCTTTGGCGTTTCCGGCACTAAGATTTGCCACCAAAGCACGCCGGACAGCAGCGAAGCATCAATTCCGAGTCATCGACTACGGTCGAACTGCAACTGCAAGCCAGTGACTTTGCGGAAGCGACAAAAGGTGGCATGCGGAAGCGACAAAAGGTGGCCGGAACCGAAAACGGGAGTACGAGGTATTGCGATCGTGAGCGAACCTGGAGTGCGGCACATCAGTGGCGCTTTCCAATGCGGTGAAGCCGCCTTCGCGTGGGTATGCATTACCTGTCGATGACGTCTGCAGACTCATGAACGCAGAAGTCAAGGGCGGCAACGCCGCAAGTGAAGGCGGCACTAAGGTGCCGCACTTCATGGGAAGCGAAAACAAGCGAAGTCTCAGGGGTCAGGCTACTTTGTTGACGCATCGTAGCCGGAGCCGTGCAATTGGCCGTTACAAGCTATGAATACGATTGTCGCAATCGTCGATGTTGCGATACGATCACCTTGAATGGTCAGGCGGCGACACGCGAATACTGGTACGAAAACGCTGACAATCTGTTCTGGTCGAAAGATCACAATGGCCGCTGGACTCGCTGCGTCTTCGATTTCGCATTCATCGCAGGCTCCAGCAGCAAATACGAGTTGACAAAAAGTATGTTGTTACTGCTGCCAGTAGTTTCGATCCAAAGTGCGGTAGTTGATCGCTTCGCTCAAGTGGACAGCAGCAATTTCGGCGGCGTCTTCAAGGTCCGCGATCGTGCGACTGACGCGCAGGATTTTGTCGTGAGCGCGGGCGGAGAGTCCCATTTCTTCCATCGCGTGCTGCAGCAGCGCTTCTGCATCCGGTTGCAGCTTGCAGTATTTGCGAATCTGCGGTGGCTTCATCTTGCCATTGACGCGCGTCGAATTTCCCTCGAATCTCGCGGACTGGCGTTTCCTGGCGACGACAACCATCTCTCTCATTGTTTCGCTCGACGTGCCTTCGGTCGTATCCGACAGTTCCCGAAACGGCACAGGTGGCACTTCGATGTGAATATCAATGCGGTCGAGCAACGGGCCGCTGATGCGACTTAGATATCGCTCGATCTGCATCGGCGTGCAGTTACAACTGCGTTTCGGATCTCCACGAAATCCACATGGACACGGATTCATGGCGGCCACAAGCATCACGCTCGCTGGAAATGTCACGCTTCCCATCGCGCGCGAAATCGTGACGGTCTGATCTTCGAGTGGTTGTCTCAGAACCTCCAAAGTTCGTCGATTGAATTCCGGCAGTTCGTCCAGGAATAAAATTCCATTGTGTGAAAGACTAATCTCGCCGGGCTGTGGGATGCTTCCGCCACCGACAAGTCCTGCTTCACTTATCGTGTGATGAGGTGACCGAAACGGTCGTCGCAGTAACAGTGGCTGGCCCGGCTCCAACTGCGCCACCGCGCTATAGATGCGCGTTGTTTCAAGACTTTCTTCCGGTTCAAGCTCGGGCAAAATTGTACAAAGCCGTTGTGACAAAAGTGTCTTGCCTGTGCCTGGTGAACCGATCATCAACAAATGGTGGCTTCCGGCCGCCGCGACCGTGACGGCGCGTTTTGCCATTTCCTGACCTTTGACATCGATGTAGTCAATGTCGTAGCGACCAAAGTCCCGGCGAGCGTGATCCCAGCTGAAGACCACAGGTTCCAGCGGCAACTGTGCCGTCAAAAAACCAACGGCTTCTGCCAGTGTTCCGACAGCGATCACATCAATGCCTTCCACAACCGCTGCTTCCATTGCATTGGCGGCTGGCACAACAATGTGAGTATGTCCGGAATCTCGCGCGGCGAGCGCCATCGACAGGACGCCTTTGACGGCTCGCAGACTTCCATCCAGTGCGAGCTCACCAATATAGATTGTCTTGCGACTGAAGTCCTGTTCCGCCTGACCGTCTGCGGTCAACAGACCAAGCGCGATTGGAAGATCCAGCGCTGCTGCGTCTTTCGGCAAGTCTGCAGGAGAAAGATTGATCACGACTCGATCATCAGGCCGCCGGTAGCCGCTATTGACCAGCGCGCGTTCGATACGGTGAATACTTTCCTTGACGGCAGCTTCCGCCAGTCCCACGAGAATCGTCTTTGGCAGCGCGCCAGGCGAAATATCAACTTCGACTTCGACCAGCCGCGCTTCGATGCCAAACAGGGTGTACGTTGCAAGTCGAGAAAGCATGTCACATTTTCTACAGGGACGTTGATGAAAATCACCGGGTTCCGCAGTGTGACGGTCTTTTGCTCTCCTTTCAATTCACGCCATGCGTTCTTTTGCAACCTCGCCTCAGACAGATTCAAGCCTTTTCGCTTTCTCCATCAGAGTCCTCGACGTCAAATTCGTATTCTGAGTCGTCGTCGTTGTCGTCGTTGCCGTCATCATCGTCCAGGCTGTCCGCTGAATTTGAGATTCGAGTCAACTGCTCGGATGCTGATTCGTTACTTCCGCGACTCAGTTTACTCAGAATTTCAAAGCTGTCGCTTTCCGATTCGAATAGCCCCGAAATATAAAATGGCTTTCCGTCTCTGCCCATTTCCACTAACTGCTGCCCGGCAGAAGCATCAATGTCCCCAAAGATACACTTTGCAGACCGATAGTCAGCGTGCGGCTTGAAGTCGAAGCTAGCGGCAAACTCCACTGCGTCTTGTACCAAACGGCAGGCAGAAGCAGCATCGATACGACGTGGCCCTAAGCCACGATCTTTCATGCCCTCGACCATCTCCGCATATTTACCGGGAGAGATAAAAGTGGCGAAACAGTTTTTAACTCCCAGACAGTAGCGATCTACCAGAAAATTCGAAATCAGAACTTCCCCTGCCGAACAACGCCGAGCGATCACGACATAGCCAAGGCCGCTGTCAATCAGCGAATCTGTCATCAAGCATTCCATAATCGGTGCTTTTGAACGCAGGAGCACCTTTTCGGCAAGACTCATATTGCGTTTCAGCGTCATCTCATGTCGCTTGCTGTCGCGTTTTTTCTTCTTCTTTTCGAGTTGCTTGCGGCGGCGAGTTTCTGATGTGGCCATGAGGTTCCTCCGTGATTTTTTTAAACTGAAATATTCGAGTGCATCAATCGCACGTTGGGGATTATGCCACAGCTTGTCTGGTTGTAAAGCCTGAAATAAATCTACCACCATCGCGGCGGGCTCTGGATTCAGTACTCATTGTCGCTCAACACGCCACCATCCAGGGGCGACTTGGCCAGTCGTAGTCCCTGCGGCGTCATCAGGTTGTAGAAGACGCGGCCTGCAATGTGTTCGTTCAGGAATTGAGCTCTTCCATCGGCGAAAGAAACACAGACGCCGCCGGGATGAAAGCTGTTTGGCCAGGGGGATTCATCTTCTGCCCTGAACCTGCCGGAATTGATCGCATGGTCGCCGCTATTCGCCAGCGACAAATTGATGCCGCTGGCCACGCAGATATTGTCCCTGCAAATGGTATTGCTGAAGTAAAATTTCGTGCGCCGGGAATCAGACGATGCCCAATTCGAATTCGGCGTATTCGGGTCAAATCCGGTGCGGACATTTTCTGCCACCATCAAAGTGTTCGACATTCCGTCCACAACGGTGGCGGTCGTGTGAAATCGTTTGGTGCCCTTGTAGCCTGGTGTATTTTCATAACCCCAGTTCTCGTTGAAGAACAGCCCGAGTCGCATGCTA
>JBDNFT010000307.1:0-3695 GCA_041689695.1 Planctomycetaceae bacterium
AATCCGTAACACCAGTCGTTGCTGCCAACGACGCGCCTCCGTTTGTCGCCATCATGTCGCACGGATGCAGCGGTGACATTTGGAGACGTGACTACAACCTGCCAGCCGATGCTCCGCTACAAAGTCCGACGGTTACAGAATACACCGACGGACTGCTGAAAATTACATTGGAAGCATTCGGTGCCATTTCATATTCACCCACATCGTTACTCGGCATGACAGAGCGTCGTCTGCCGATGAAGTATCGCGTTCCAGATAAGCAGCGTCTGGAATGGAGCGAACGCATCGTCGCCGCGCTAGGTGAAAAGCCGCCGCAAACAACGGAAGAAGTTTACGCTCGTGAGCAGGTCATACTTCACCAACTTCAGTCCACCGAAATCGTCGTGCAAGCAATTCGCATCGGCGACATCGCCATTGCCACGACGCCCAACGAAACGTACGCACTCACGGGCCTGAAACTCAAACTACAATCGCCGCTCCAGCAAACAATGGTGATTGAATTGGCCAACGGCGGCGACGGCTACATTCCTCCGCCAGAACAGCATTTGCTTGGCGGCTACAACACCTGGGCCGCACGGTCGGCGGGACTGGAAGTGACAGCCGAACCAAGAATCGTGGAAGCGGATCTGCAGTTGCTGGAAGAAGTCACTGGAAAACCTCGCCGACCGTTCGTGCAGTCTCGCGGTGCCGCCGCCACCGCCATCACGGAACTCAATCCCATCGCCTGGTGGCGCATGGATGAAATGGCCGCGCCGCACGCTGTCGATTCATCGCCGAATCATCACGACGCTGTTTACGAACCGGGCGTCGTTTTCTTTCTGGCCGGGCCGCAATCGGAATCATTCTGTCTCGATAAAGAAGCCAACCGCTGCGCCCATTTCGCCGGTGGCCGAATGAGCGTTCGGATTCCGGAACTCAAAGATCAATACACAATTTCGATGTGGCTCTGGAACGGCATGCCCAACGAAGGCCGCGGCACCGCAGGCTGGTTACTTTCTCGCGACGCCAACCACGGCATCGGATCGCATGGCGATCACTTCGGCATCGGAGGCACATCGACCACGCCCGGAAAACTCATCTTTCAGCACGGCGACGGGATTCAAGACGACGTCATCGGGGGGAAAACAACCATCGACCGCTGGACGTGGAATCACGTGGTGCTCGTGCGTGAACGCAATAAAGTTTCCATCTATCTCAACGGCAACGCAGAACCGGAAATCCAACGGACTCTTCCAGCGATCAGCCCTGCGGAACAGCCTCAGTTCTATTTCGGCGGTCGTAGCGACAACACCGACAACTGGGAAGGCCGGCTGGACGAAATCGCTGTCTTCGATCGAGCATTAACGGCGACCGAAGTGGAGCATTTATCGCTGAGTCAGAATTGATGCGGCCCCAATGAGTAGTTCTCATTTGCATTCCGAAACGGAACAGATAATCTATCCTCCCCTTAAGAGTGTGTGTGCATGCGCTAACCGGTAGGGCGTTAAATTTTTCAGTGTGGGGGACAGCCATGGGTAATTCTGGGAACCAGGCTGGGGGGCGTTGGATGAGTTCTTTGCTGCAGAGTTTACTCCAGAACGTGCGATTTTTGCTACCAGATTCAACCTTGGAATTGGCCTTCGCAAACTGAAGCGAAAGCCAGTTCGGCTGATTGAATCGCTTGAACCAAGACAACTGTTGACTGACCCAAGCTCCGCCAGTGCGATGTTTGGCCCGTTGAACACAAAAGCAGGGAGTTTCTTTACCACGGCAAACAGTGCAGTTGCCGACAGTGTGGAAGCAACAGTGAATGGAATTGGAACCGCATTCGGCAATTCACTTGCTGACGCCCGACTGCAAGTGCGGAGTGTTACGGGGTGGCTGAACATGGCACCAAACGGATTTGATCCATTGACGATGTCTGAGTTTGCCGACGCATTCCAGAGCACAAATTCTGATATTACGACTGTCACGCAAGCAATGCACCATTGCACCGAGGGCGCAGCAGTTATTCATGGTGCTCCATGTATTCCGCCTCTCGTCCGTAACGGCAAACGGAATACGCTAGGCCCCCCTTAAACGAGATTATAGGCATCATCAAAAGCACTCGGAGGATGAAATTGATGACGACTTCACCATCGTTACTGGCATTTTGTTTTGCTGCGATTCTGTCTCCTTCGCAGGCTGGCGCTGATGATGCAGAACTTAGTAAAGAGCACTTCCGACGAGGAGGGCAACCGTGCGCCATCGTTCATTACGGCGATTTCAACGGTGTCTTTCTTGTCGATACGGGCGCGACAACAACGTCGGTTTCCGGTCCGCGTGCTCTTCATGATTCGCCAGATCCCAAATGGCGAATCTACCGTGATCAAGTTCAATATGCGACGGGCGTCCGAACGGTCAACCGGATTTCCGGAATCACAGTGTCGGCATTTGGAACGCCAGCAGTCCAAACGGTGGTCAATTATCGCGAGTGGCAGTCTGTGGAGAAGTCAGGGTTTATTGTTAGTGGAATTCTTGGTGTACCAGAATTCAGACGATTTCCACTCCGCTTCGATTTACAGAATCATGTATGCAGTAAATATGATGAGGCAATGCCTCCGAAAAATACAACGAACTTGCATGTAGTGGAACACTGGCTGGGCGTGTCACCAAAGGTCATGATTGAACTGCCTGTCCTTGGTAAACGCCCCGTCATTTTCGATACCGGTTTTTCACGCTCACTTGCGCTCGATAGGCAGACGATCGAACGACTAGTCCGTGCCGGACAGATGAAAGTGGGACCGACCGTCCAAGGTGTTACACCGATCGGAGAGTTTGAAACGAAAACGTTCATCCTTCGATCCGTAAAACTAGGTGAGTTTCAATTCAGAGACATACAGGTGGCTGAACTGGATTTGCCATTGGTCGGTTGTGAGTTGTTTCAGGCATTCGACATGGTAGTCGATCTTTCCCACGACAATATCTGGTTGAAACCGCATGAGAAGAAATGGCCCGTTCGAATACCTCCGGACGCCAGTGGTCTCGTGATGACGTACTATGATGCAAACCTGCTGAAGGTTGTCCGAATGCAGCCCGATAGTCCTGCGATTCATTGCGGACTGCAGGAAGGCGATCAGGTGCTGACTTTCGACGGCAAGATGCCGAAAGATCTGTCAATGCTGGAAATCAAAAAACGCCTCACGCAGGCCGGTTCAACCGTGCCCCTGAAAATCCTGCGAGACAACAAGCAACTCGAAATCAATCTGCCGCTCAGCTACTCGTTCGAGTATCCTCCCAAGTGGCCCGATGCAAATCCTGACGCCGATGCGTTCCTGAAGTCGATTCAAAGCGAAAAATCTGACGCGAAATGATTCCGTCGGAAAAAATCGAGATCGCCCCTGCATCGGATCAGCTATCGTTGCGTTATGTTGCGAAGTAGAATGACGCCCATCAACAGCCCAACACGCAAGCGAGACCGCGTGTCTCGCTTGCGTGTCGGGTTGGTGTGATCGTCGGCACTGGGAGGTTTCCAGGGCCCGTGATCACGGTTTTTGTGTTTTGTTTTGGAGATTGATTGTGAAAAGATTTGTACCAATGCTGATGGCCGCCGGGGCCATGGCGTCGATGGTGGGATGTTCAGAGGAATCGGCTCCTGTGGCCGTCAATCCTCCGGCTGCCGTCGATACAACTCCGGTCACCTCAACGATGTCGGCTACAGAAACGCCGGCTACAAC
>JBDNFT010000308.1:0-6314 GCA_041689695.1 Planctomycetaceae bacterium
AGAATTGCTGCAACGCGATCCAGAGAACCGACTGCTGGCCCGCGGAACACGAACACGTCTTCCGGCAGAAACCATCCGCGATCAGGCGCTTTTCATCAGCGGCCTGCTGACGAATCGAATTGGCGGCCCATCGGTTAAGCCGTATCAGCCGGAAGGTCTTTGGCAGGAAATTGCATCGGATACGGAATACACGCAGGCACACGGCGAAGATCTTTATCGTCGCAGTCTGTACACATACTGGAAACGAACAGTTGCGCCTCCCACAATGGTAACGCTCGATGCCACCAGCCGTGAAGCGTGTACGGTTCAGCGGGCACGGACCAACACGCCACTTCAGGCGCTGGCTCTGATGAACGACATCACGTTCGTGGAAGCCGCGCGAGTTTTCGCACAGCGCGTAATGGCAGAAATAAACGATCCTCCGAAAGATCGACTCCAACACGCTTTTCTGATGGCCACAGCGAGAACTCCTCGGCCCGAAGAATTGGGCGTTCTGGAACGTCGCTTTCAGAAAAGTCTGGAAGTCTTCCGCAGCAATCCTGCCGCCGCCAGCGAATTGGTTCGAATGGGTGAGTTTCCGGTCAATGAAACTCTCGACATCGCCGAACTGGCCGCATTCACAACGGTGACAAGTTTGATTTTGAATCTTGATGAGGTGGTGAATAAGGAATAGTTATGACCACAACCCACAATTTCTTGTTTACGGAAACTCGCAGGCATTTTTTGGGGCGCGGCGCGCAGGCTATTGGTCTTGCAGCTCTGGCGTCATTGAATCACCAATCACCGACCGCGTATGCTGAGGACGGAGCGACAGGTGCCGGGGTTTCTGGTTTTCCCAACATTCCTGTTCGAGCCAAACGCATTATCTCTCTGTTTCAGTCCGGTGCGCCATCGCAGATCGATCTTTTCGATCACAAACCAGGATTGGCCGCGATCAGCGGCACGGAGCTGCCTGATTCCGTCCGCCAGGGACAACGCCTGACGGGGATGACCAGCAGCCAGGCCAGCTTTCCAATTGCGCCTTCAAAGTTTAAATTCGCTCAGCATGGCAACAGCGGCGCGTGGATGAGCGAGTTGTTGCCGCATACATCGAAGATCGCTGATGATCTGTGTTTTATCAAATCGATGCACACGGAGGCGATCAATCACGACCCAGCGATCACGTTCATGCAGACCGGCGCGCAACTGGCAGGGCGTCCAAGTCTGGGGGCATGGCTTTCGTACGGGCTGGGAAGTGAGAACGCCGATCTGCCCGCATTTGTTGCGATGATCTCGGGGAGCCTGGATCAGCCGCTTTATGATCGTCTTTGGGGCAGTGGCTTCCTTCCGACTCGATACGCGGGCGTCAAATTTCGGTCGCAGGGCGATCCGGTTCTGTATCTTTCCAACCCGCCAGGGATTAGCGGGAATTTGCGTCGAAGCGTGCTGGATGACTTGTCTGCAATGAATGAACTGAAGTTCCAGGAAACCGGTGATCCCGAAATCGCAACTCGCATCTCGCAGTATGAAATGGCGTATCGGATGCAGACGTCGGTCCCGGAACTGACAGACCTTTCGGGCGAATCTGCTTCAACGTTTGATCTGTACGGCGAAGACGCCCGGACGCCAGGCACCTTTGCCTGGAACTGCCTGCTGGCTCGGCGGTTGTGCGAACGAGGTGTTCGTTTCGTGCAGTTGTTTCATCGAGGATGGGACCAGCATGTCCTGCTTCCGAAGAACATCGCGATCCAGTGCCGCATGACGGACCAGCCCACTGCTGCTCTGGTACAGGATTTGAAACAACGCGGTCTTCTGGAAGACACGCTTGTTGTCTGGGGCGGCGAGTTTGGCCGAACCGTTTATTGTCAGGGGAAATTGACTCCCGAAGATTATGGTCGCGACCATCATCCGCGCTGCTACTCAATCTGGCTGGCAGGTGCGGGCATTAAATCGGGGACAACCATCGGCGAAACGGATGACTTCAGTTACAACATTACTCGTGATCCTGTGCATGTGCATGACCTGAACGCCACAATTCTGCATCTGCTGGGGATCGATCATACAAAACTCACATTCAAGTTTCAGGGACGGCACTATCGTCTGACCGATGTTCACGGTGAACTGGTTCGAGGTATTCTGGGATGAAGTGCCGTACAGTGCTTTGGGATTTCGATGGCACGCTGACCGATACATTAACAAGCAGTGTTTTGGAAATCCTGGGCGATGAACTGATCAGACATTCAATCGCCACAGGGTGAAATTCAGCACGCTGGCGAATGATACCCACGCCAGATAGGGCAACAACAGCAGGCCCGCAAGTTTGCGATGCTTCAGAAATAATGCGATCGTTGCGGCGATGGCGAGCCACAGGATCACGATCTCCACAAACGCCCAACCTGGCTCATGCAGTCGGAAGAAAATCCAGCTCCACGCCACGTTCAACACAAGCTGCACTGCAAACATCGCCATCGCCAGCTTTGCCGTTCTGAAGCCTGACTTCTGCCAGACAAGCCAGACGGCAACTCCCATCATGATAAACAGAGTCGTCCAAACCGGACCGAAGACGGCCGCCGGAGGATTCCATGACGGCTTTGCAATCGTCTTATACCAACCGTCAATTTCCGGCGTCGTTGCGATCGCGCCGAATCCTGCTGCTCCCAAACAAATGGCGATCGAAACGATGAGACCAATGATTCGATTTCTACTGTTCACTGACGACTCACTTCCGATTCAACATGGCGATGATCATTTGTATGGATTCGCAATAACCGAACCGTAGTCGCAGAGCAACGGAGCTGAACCTATTGTTTTGCCTTTCGAACGCAATACAACGAATGGACGCCGCGAAAGTAGATGGCGTCGTTCGCGACTGCCGGTGTTGCCCAGAAGGTGTCTTCAAATTCGCCCGCACCCACAACTTGAAACTCCGGCCCCACAGCGACAAGGCAACCGTGTCCCTGTTCATCGATGAGCAGAAGTTTGTCGCCGACGATCAGAGGACTCGCCGTGACCATGGTCAGCTTCGACAGTCGATTTTGATACAGCATGTTGCCTGTGTTGGCGTCGTAGCATTTGAGAATGTTGCTTTCGACAACATGTCACACCCTTGGCGTCTGCTACTGGTGATTCCGTCGCAAACGTGTTCGAAGGATGCACAGGAAACCTGGGCTTGCCGGAATGCACGACTTTGCTCCAGAGTACGTTCCCGTCGGCAGCATTCAAACACAACACCTGCCACTCGATGGTCACATCGGGCGCCTTCGAGAACAGCGTGACTCCCATGCTTTGCGGCGTCTTCACGCCATCGGACAAATTCTTGGGACGAAGGTCTTTTTCGGCCACGGCCGCGGTGACGAAAATACGATCCCCGACAACGATCGGCTGCGACCAGCCCGATCCGGGAACCGTCACCTTCCATGCCAGATTTTCCGTATCCGACCATGCTTCAGGAATCGCCTGATTGGCGGTGACTCCCAAACCATCGGGACCACGGAACGAAGCAAAGTCGTCGCCGTGAGCCACGAGTGCCACGACAACACGCTGCACAATGATCGTATTTTCATTTCGAGCACTCCGGTTCCTGATTCAAGTCTTCACTCTCGCAGAGAGTGGCAGCATGGCGAGTGCATAGGTAATGAGTTTAGCCAGAAATCCCACGTCGATCGTAGACTTGCGTTCCAGTGTTTTCAATACAGTGATATCGTGTCCATCAAACGCTGCGTCATTGGCTTCCGAAACCGAAAAAACTTCAAAACGTTCATTTTTTTAACTGCGATGCACTTCGCCTCTACCCACAATCATTCTGAATTGACCATTTTTAACCCGAAAAGTGATGTAGATGGCAACTCATCTTCCTGCCATAATTCATTGAGAACTCACCTGAAATATGTTGTGTTCAACCCCTCGATAAAAACAATGACACCAGCCGGATCGATGGCCAACGGCCCCATGGCACTTCCTTTGCATCTAAAGTAGCCGTCACTCTTCGCGTGACGAATGTAAGAGCCGCGTTTTGCGGACTGCCTCACTCGGAGAGTGAGGTCTACTTTGGAAAAGCAAGTGCCATTGAGCCAATGCATCGGTGCGGAACTCAGCAAATGTCCGTGTCGGACTCATACTCGCCATAACTTTACCAACAGAACGTCGGCTCCGGAAAGACCATGAGCGATTACAACTTAACACACCTGAAACAACTCGAAGCCGAAAGCATTCACATCATCCGCGAGGTTGTTGCGGAATTTAAAAATCCCGTGATGCTGTACTCCATCGGCAAAGACTCGGCGGTCATGCTGCAGTTGGCCCTGAAGGCATTTTATCCAGCCAAGCCTCCGTTCCCCATGCTCCACGTCGATACGACGTGGAAGTTCAAAGAAATGATCCGCTTCCGTGATCATTTCATCCGCGAGGAATTGGGGCTGGAGCTTCTCGTTAATATCAACGAAGAAGGCCTGAAGCTTAACATTGATCCTTTTGACAACAGTGAAAAGCACACCGAGGTAATGAAAACCGATTCGCTGAAAGCCGCTTTAGACAAGTACGGCTTTGATGCGGCGTTCGGTGGCGCTCGTCGTGACGAAGAAAAAAGCCGCGCCAAAGAACGCGTGTTTTCATTCCGCGACAAGAAACATCGCTGGGACCCTAAAAACCAACGCCCCGAATTGTGGAATATCTACAACACTCGAGTCAACAAGGGCGAAAGCATCCGCGTCTTTCCGCTCAGCAACTGGACAGAGCTGGACGTCTGGCAATACATCCATCTGGAAAACATTCCGATCGTTCCCTTGTATCGAGCCGCCAAACGCAAAGTCGTGGAACGCGATGGTGTGCTGATCATGCTGGACGACGATCGTTTGAAACTTCTTCCCGGCGAAGTGCCCATGGAAAAGATGGTGCGATTCCGAACACTCGGCTGCTACCCGCTGACCGGCGCTGTGGAATCCGAAGCAACCACGCTTCCGGAAATCATTCAGGAAATGCTGCTCACCAGAACCAGCGAACGCCAGGGCCGCGTCATCGACAAGGACGAAGGAGGCTCAGGCATGCAGAAGAAACAGGAACGCGGATACTTCTAACGAACAGTCCTGACACAAAGTACGTCCGCCTTTCCAGGCTGACATGCTCTTCGGGTCAGGCTGGAAAGCCTGACGTACTCTTCGGGACTGTTTCTATGCGATCCAGCAAATTTCTTCTCGTGTATTCTGCCTAAACACATTCCTCGGCAATCGTGGACTCAACCGAACACCGGCCCCTACCACTCACCATTTACAAACTACAAGATCCATGTCGCACAAATCCGAGCTGATCTCCACCGACATCGAAGCATATCTAAAGCAACACGAACAAAAGCAGTTGTTGCGATTCATCACGTGTGGCAGCGTCGATGATGGCAAAAGCACGCTGATCGGACGCCTGCTGTTCGATTCGAAGATGCTGTACGAAGATGAAATCGCCAAGATCGAATCTGATTCGAAGACTCAAGGGGCCGTCGGCGGAAAGTTCGACCCGTCGTTGGCGACAGACGGACTGAAGGAAGAACGCGAACAGGGCATCACCATCGACGTGGCCTATCGTTACTTCAGCACGGCCAAACGCAAGTTCATCATCGCGGACACGCCCGGCCACGAACAATACACTCGCAACATGGCCACTGGAGCCAGTTGTGCGGACCTTGCCATCATCCTGATTGACGCCCGGCATGGCGTGATGACTCAAACCAAACGGCACAGCTTTATCGTGTCTTTGCTGGGCATTCGTCACGTGATCATTGCCATCAACAAAATGGACCTGGTCAATTTTGATGAAGCAATTTACGACCAGATCTGTGCCGACTACAGCACGTTTTCTCAACGCCTTGATCTGCCCGACCTGCACTTCATTCCGCTGTCAGCTCTGAATGGCGACAACGTCGTGGATCGCAGTGAAAACATGTCGTGGTACACCGGTGGCACGTTGATGAACCGGCTGGAATCTGTCTATATCGGGTCCGACAGAAATCTGCAGGACTTCCGCATGCCCGTCCAGTGGGTCAACCGACCGAATCTGGACTTCCGCGGCTTCTGCGGCACCATCGCTTCCGGAATCATCCGCAAGGGCGATGAAGTGATGATCATGCCCAGCAAGAAGACAACGCATGTCAAAGAGATTGTCACTTTCGATGGCAACATAGACGAAGCCTTCGCGCCTCTGGCCATTACTCTGACGTTCGAAGACGAAGTGGATGCCAGTCGCGGCGATATGATTGTCAAGCCCGGCAACGTGCCCGCGACAGCCGATGCCGTCGAAGCGATGCTGGTCTGGATGTCCGAAGAACCGATGGTTCCCGGCAAGACTTACCT
>JBDNFT010000309.1:0-5845 GCA_041689695.1 Planctomycetaceae bacterium
AGATTTGTAGGCATCGCAGAATGAAACAAAACGCCGTACTGCTGTCGATAGAATTGACACAATTTCAGACCTGCAATTTTCGCAATGGCGTAGGCTTCGTTTGTGGGTTCCAGCGAAGAAGTTAGCAAGCTGCTTTCGGCGATGGGCTGCGGAGCCAGTCGTGGGTAGATACAGGTGCTGCCGAGAAACAGGAATCTCGTCGTGCCATTTCGCCATGCCGCATCAACGGCATTCGAAGCCATGACCAGATTCTGATAGAGAAACTCAGCCGGGAAACTACTGTTGGCGTGAATGCCGCCGACTTTTGCTGCGGCGAAAACGACAACGTCAGGTCTTTGTTCTGCGAAGAATTGATCAACGTCGGCCTGACGTGTCAGGTCTAATTCATCTCGGCTTCTGAGCAGTAGATTCGTGAAGCCGCTGGCGGTCAACTTTCTGACAACTGCGGCCCCCACCATACCTCGATGGCCAGCGACGTATATTGATGATGTGGTTGAGATCACGGGGAGTCGTCCGGTTGGTTCTTGGTTCTTGGTTCTTGGTTAAAACTTGTGGGGCCGTAGGAACTAAGGCGATTGGCAGATTTTTGCTTAGGGTTGAAAACCGGGAACAGGTAATTGGTGTGTTTCGCTTCGCTGCACACACCCTACGAGCAGTCCTTTTCCAACACATGTTGAAGTACTTCTCGAAATTTTGTGATGGAGTGTTGTTGGGTGTATTCGGATTCTGCCAGTCGTCGGGCGTTCTGTCCCATGATTTCCAGTTCGGCGGGATGATCTGCCGCCCAGAGGATTTGATCGGCGATGGCCTGTACGGATTCTGGTTCGACGGTGAGGCCCACTTTGTGGTTGATGCTGATCGTATGTAGTTCAGAACCCGTGGGAGCGTTTGTCAGGTAAGGTCTGCCGGCGGCCAGAATTCCGTAGAGCTTACTTGGCATCAGGCAGCGACTCAACAGTTTTGTCAGTGGCACAAGATGAAGATTTGCCGCCGTCAGACTGTGTGTCAGTTCGGCCTGAGGCTGGTAGTCAATAAACTTAATGTTTGTTAAACGAAGTGTTTCAACAAGTTTACGCAGGGCCGATTCCTGAGACCCTCTGCCAACAAAGCAGAACAGGATATCGGTGCGTTCTTTCAGCAGTTCTGCGGCCGCGACGAATTCTTCGAGGCGTTGGGTGAGTCCCAGGTTACCCGAGTACATCGCGACAAATCGCTCACCAAGTTGTTGTTGTTCGCGAAACGGATTGGCTCCACTGGCTGGCGCAATTTTTTCTGTATCGGCCCAATTCGGGACAATTGAAATTCGGTCTGAGGCAACACCGTTGTCGGTAAGAAGTGCCGCCATATCGTGACTCAGCACAACCATGTGATCGCAGCGGCGGTAGATGTCGAACAATGACTTCCGCAAACGGCGAATGGCCCAGTTATTACCAACTTTCTGCAGTGCGACAGCCACGTCCGGATAGATATCCTGCAGATATCCGACCATCCGACAATTCGTGCGTTTTTTCAGGCGATCTGCTTCAAATGCCAGGAGAAAGGGATCGGTTTCGAAGACGACAACATCCGGCGGTGTGATGTTTCGCAGCGCTGACCTGGCGGAGCGGGCAAACGACAGGAAATTCAAGCCTTTGCCCAGAAGACTGCGCTTCGGAAAGCTTGTATGTTTGACGCGGTTGATGCCAACATCATTTCTGACGATCGCCGAATTCCAGTCTTCGAGTTCGTCAACAATAGCGTTGGGCTGCCCGGCCAGCACGCTCACTTGAAAGTCGCAGGCCAGGCCTTCACACAACGCAGTGAGCAATTGGCCGGTGGCTTCCACATCCGGCCAATACGATCGGTTGAGGAACAAGACAGAGGATTTGCCCTGTTCTGCGCGGACTTCGTCCCCGTCGGTGACACTCGAGGTTCGAATGTTTCCTTTTGCTTCCGCAGTGGAAGGATTCATATGCGGCACATGGTACGCAAGGAGTGTCCCTGGTTTTGGTTCGTAAGCGTCAGTGAACAGGATGCTGTGTTGGTAGTCTGTTGGTGGCAGATGCTTGTTTCAATTCAAAAAACAACCCGTCGGCAGAACTGTCGGCGTGAGATGCACCGTTAGTTCTGCCGACGGGAGTTAACAATCCGGCTTCAGTCAATTTGATTCGTTCTTGATCACAATATCGGCGTTTGATGAATCCGCCCGTTCATCCGAATAATAATCTTCCTTTGCTTTTCCGTAGCCGCCGTATCGATAGTCGTAGTTTTTGTAATAGTACTTATAGTCTGAGTAGCGGTACGTGCCGTAGCCATAACCGTCAGACTCTTCAACTCCGTTGATGACGATGCCCGATACTATTGCACCAACATCTCGCAGCTGTTCCAGCGTTCGACGTCCGAGATCACGTGTATGACGGCTGAGTCGCATTGCAATTAACACGCCATCGACACGGGGTGCCACGCTGATCGGATCCGTGACTGCGAGAACCGGCGGGGTGTCGATGATGACGTAGTCGTACTGTTGCCGGAGAACCTCAAGCAAATGCTCGTATTCCGGTCGTGATAATAATTCTGCGGGATCTTTTGGACGGCTACCACAGGGCAGGACAAAGAATGAATCCACTGAGGTGCTTTGGACCACATCCGCCAATTCTGATTCGCCACGAAGTACATCGACGATTCCACGTTTATTGTCGACACCTGTCAATTTATGGACTTTCGGGCGGCGAAAGTCGCTTTCGACAAGTATCGTGCGTTTACCAGACATTGCCAGAGAGATTGACAGATTCAAGGCGAGTGTTGATTTACCATCTCCTGCTGCCGGACTGCTGACCTGAATGACGCGGTGCGAACTACCCAACGCACTGAAACAGATCGCTGTACGCACTGATCGGTAAGCTTCTGCGGGGCGAGATCGTGGCAAATGGACACAGACGGCGGTTCTATCCAGTTTGCTTTCCGCTGCAGTCCCTTTGAGACGTTCTTCTTTGAAAAATGGAATATGGCCGATGATCGGGATTCCAAATTCGCGGATCACATCCTCGGGCTTTCGGAAGCTTTTGTCAGCTATTTCGACGAGATATCCAAGGACAAGCCCTATGAAGCCTCCAATAAAGGCACCCGTGGACAAAAACTTGCTCAGGCTTGGAAAGATCAGACCTCCGTGGCGAGCAGGCTGAAGAATGAGTGCTTTGACGCCACCCATGTCGACATTGACTTTTCTTTCAGTGACGTTCATGGACGCGGCATCAAAGAGTTTCGTCAGCCGATCGATTTCACTTCGTCTGCTGCGATCTTCGTTTTCGTCGTTTCCGAGGGCGCGGGCGAGGCGTTCTGCTTCTGCTGCCTGTGTTTCCAATGCGTCCCGTTCAGTTGCAATTGACTGCAATTGTTGTCGCAGGGATTGCAGGTAGACTGCAATGAAATCCAACGGAGCTGACTTCGCTTCACGAGTTTGAGTGGGGTCAGGAGTTTGGGCTTGGGACTCTGCAGCCTGCTTCTTCTTTGAATCAACAAACTGTTGGAATAATTGTCGCGTGAAGTCAATTCTGTGCTGCATCGCCGTGACTTTGGGGTGATCTTTTCCGTGCGTCGCTTCTAGTTCCTTCTGCTCCAGCAGAAGCGGAATTATTCTCTCTTCAATCGCTCGTTCACTATCAACTTCGTTGATCGGTTGGACTGCCGCCCCAACCAACGCGCTTTCGCTCAGCTTGCCAATGGCCATCAAGATTGCTTCGCGGGAGCCGCCAGCACGTGCGGCTTCTTCAAGCGTCTTCAATTCAGCTTTAAGAGATGTCTCTTCAAGCGACAGAGATCCTAATTTTGACAAGAACGTATGTTGCCGTTCACGATACGGATTCTTTCCATCGCTCATCAGGCCGGAACGGTCGCGGAATGCGTTGTAATCTTTTTCTTTGGCCGTCAGCTCTGCATGAATCGCCTCTCGCTGTTTCGTTAATGCGGCATCTAACTCAACACTTGCATCTACATAATTTTCTCGCTGTCGGTTTACGTACTCTTCAGCAATGGCGTTTGCAATCTGTGGGATTTCTTCAGCTCGTGCCCCCTGGACGGATATTTCAATGATTTTGTTACCCGATATTGGTCTAACCTGAGTCATGCCAGCAATGCTCATCACCGCAGCATCCATCGACAATCCCTGCAGCAACGAAAGTTCACTGAGTCGATGTTTTTCAATCGCGGGCTTCAGCAAACCTTCACTTGTGATTTCAAACGTCGCATCTGTCAGGTCGCGCTCCGAAACAAGCATCGCCATTTGTCGGTCGGAATTCTTATGGATCACCTGTGCCAAAGCGGACGACTGATAGATTGGAACCTGACGCTGAAACATCATGTATCCAATACCGCATCCCAACATTGAGAGTACAATGATGAATGACTTTCTGCGTCTTAGAAACCCCCATACATCCAATCCTGCTTCCTGCTCCTCAGCCACTGCGGGCGCAGCGCTGGAGCCGTACATGTTTGCAAGTCCTGTTGAAGCCATCTTTGATTTTCCTCTGAAACTCCGTTCGAATTTGCTCCGAAAAGCCGAGAGACTTTTGCGGTCTGATAGACATTAATCGCCAACCTGCTGAAACACCTGTTGGCCAATCGGTTGTTCAAAAATTGCAGGATGACATGTCAATGTCAGAGTCCGTCGCTAAGGACGGTATTCACGGCATTTTGCAACATGTTACATTGTGCCCTCAGAATGTTCTTTTTTCCATAAGCCTCTGCGAATTTCATGCACTCTTTGCAAGGCTGTGCGTGAACACTCATTCTGAGAGGATTTGAACAGTCTGTTGTAGTTTCGCAGCGTTACCCAAAGCATCTTTCTTCCGCATTTGTTGGTTGAAAATGTAGCGATATTCGAGAAAACTGTTGCAATTCAAAGTGTTCATCCAATGACGATTAGGCCGAAGTTGTGGATTTGTTGGCTGTTGAGCCCAAAATCACAATCGATTTTTGGCATCGATCAACCTTTTGATAGAGGCGGCGGGCAACGAGCTTTGGGGATTGAAGTATTCGTATCTTACCCATTCTGCGATCGCATCTTCCAGTTTCCCCTGTTTTTCCAACGTGTCTGCACGCATGTGTCGAAGTTCCAGTGTTTCTGGAAACTGCAGCAGGCAGTCGTCAATCCATTTGATGGCAGATTCGTTGGTTTCGCGTCGCAACAAGTAGTTTGCTCGCTGAATTCGCTGGTCGATCGTTGGGGTGTTTGCAACTTCCGGCCATTGTGCAACGGCCAAATTCCAGAGTCCTGCTTCGAGTTCTGGACTTGGCTTTGCCATTGCCCCCCGCACAGTGGCCCCGTATTCGATGGGGGCGAATTTTTCTAACGCTTCGGCGGGCGTCCAAACTCGCAATGCGTTGACCAAAATATTGATACGATAGCTCTCTGAAAACTGCAGAGACTGCTTCCAGAAATCAGTCGCACGTTCTGGCTGCCGGGCGATCAGACATGCCACGCCACACTGGTAGAGCCATCTTGATCCCGCTGGGGCAGTGAAACGGACGGCAATCAGTTCGTCCAATTGCACGTTGTCCAGATTTCCAGTGCTGATCGCGCCAGCCACCGCATCGACGGCATTTCCTGGCGCGAGTGGCATCTGCCGTGATGCCTGACGTGCGATTTGTTGCCATGGAAATTCCCGGCTTAACGCAATGATTTTTGCCTGCAGTTGCTGAAAGTCCTCGGGTGGCAAATTCTGCTTCTGCGATTCGATTCGCTGCGCGAATTCCAGTGGAGTGAGTTGTGACCAGGCACTCTGCAACTGTTTGTCGTCGATAGTCGCACCCGCAGGAGACAGATCATCAATGATGCGAAGGCGAAATTGTGCCTCTGAAATACTGGCCA
>JBDNFT010000310.1:0-3462 GCA_041689695.1 Planctomycetaceae bacterium
ACTGGGGGTACAACACGCTTTCTTTTTTTGCACCGGAGTCCCGATATTCCTCTGCCGTTCAGCCCGAGGATGCGATCGACGAATTCAAGAGCATGGTTAAGCAACTTCATGCCGCAGGCATCGAAGTCATTCTGGACGTCGTTTATAATCACACAGGCGAAGGCAACGAGCGTGGGCCAACACTTTCGCTGCGTGGCATCGACAACGCCGCTTATTACAGGCTGATGCCCAACAATCGACGGTATTATCAGGACTTCACAGGCTGCGGCAATACGCTCAACATGCAAACGCCGCGCGTGTTGCAGTTGATCATGGACAGTCTGCGATACTGGGTGCAGGAAATGCACGTCGATGGTTTTCGTTTCGATCTCGCCAGCGCGCTGGCGCGTGAACTTCATGACGTCGATAAGCTGAGCGCGTTCTTTGATATCATTATGCAGGACCCCGTGCTTTCGGAGGTCAAGCTGATTGCTGAGCCATGGGATTTGGGAAGTGGCGGATATCAGGTGGGCAACTTTCCGCATCTGTGGTCAGAATGGAACGGGCGCTATCGCGACACGATTCGCCGCTTCTGGGCGGGAGAAGGCGGTCTGATCTCTGAAGTTGCCACGCGACTCACCGGCAGCAGCGATCTTTATCAGCACAACGGACGCAAGCCTTACGCAAGTATCAACTTTGTCACGGCTCACGATGGATTCTGTCTGCGGGATCTTGTCACTTATCACCATAAGCTCAATCTTGCCAACCTGGAAGAAAACCGCGACGGTGACAATCACAACAACAACTGGAATTGCGGCGTCGAAGGTGAAACGACAGATCCGGAAATTCAAAGCCTGCGTCTTAAGCAACGTAAAAATCTGCTCGCGACGTTGCTGCTGTCTCAGGGTGTGCCCATGATTCGCAGTGGTGATGAAGTCGAGCAGACGCAGCATGGCAACAACAATCCTTATTGCCAGGACAACGAGATCAGTTGGATCAGTTGGGATTTGAGCGAAGAGCAAACGCAGTTTTTGAAGTTCGCAACGCAAATGACTTCTTTGTGGCATACGCAGCCGGTGCTCAAACGCAGAAACTTCTTTCAGGGACGTCGCATTCGTGGCGCAGGAATCAAAGACGTCGCGTGGCTGACTCAGGACGGTGAGGAAATTGCCGACCACCTTTGGCACAGTGGTGAACTTCGCGCGATGAGGATGCGACTGAATGGTGAATCGATTGATGAAGTTGATGAACGCGGTGAGCACATCATTGGTGACACGCTGCTGGTGTTGTTGAATTCACAGCCGGGTCCTGTCGGGTTTCGAATGCCACGGCATAAACCTTCGGAACGTTGGGTTCCTTATATCGATACGGCACTGACGGATGTGACTCCTGATGCATTTTCCAGTGACGATGATTACCCATTGCAGGGTCGTTCGGTTGTCGTATTGATCCTGCGTTCGGGCTGGCCGTCTCAAATCGCGCTGGTTCACGATTCCCATCCGCTGCCGCTCAAAGATATCCATACACCAATTTAGAAAATGTGGGCTGGCAGCGTGTACGGAAACCCGCATATAGCGAAAGTCGTCAAGACTTTCGTTTGTATTTCCTGCAGTGTGCCGAAACTCTTGACGAGTTTCGCTACGGTACCATCGACAGACTGCTGACACAGCAAAACCTGAAACTACTATGCCCATTCAACAATTCAACGTCACAGCCGAAACCGCTGGCGCAGTCCTTAGCGCATTGCGTAAACACGTTGGCGAACTGACGTGGACCGCTGCGCGAAAGCATTTGTCCGGTCGGCGAATTTCCGTCAATGGCATCCTGTGCGTTGATGAAGGCCGTCGAGTTGTAGCGGGGGATGCCATCGAATTGCGTGACCAGCCGTTACCGCCGCCTCCTAAAGACGAAGACGTTCAAATACTGCATCTGGATAAACAGGTCGTGGTCGTCAACAAGCCTGCAGGAATGTTGTCACTGCGACATCCCGGAGACACGAATTGGCCGCAAGAACGCCGCGACCTGCAACCGTCTTTGGAAGAATGCCTGGCGCGCCTGATCGCTCGGCGTGAAAATTGGCGAGATCCAGGTATGGTCGAATTACTCGCCGTCCACCGCATCGATCGCGAAACCAGCGGCGTGCTGGCGTTTGCCCGCACAGAGTCCGCTCAGGTGCATCTCATCGAACAATTTGCATCACACTCGTCATTTCGCAGGTATCTGTGCATCGTGCCGGGTGAACTGGAGACTCAAACCATCACGACGACTTTCGTACGTGATCGTGGTGACGGAATTCGTGGCAGCCGTGTGGATGCCGTCGATGGCAAACGAGCCGTGACGCACGTCAAGCCGATTCGAACAATTGGGAGTTACTCCGAGCTTGAGTGTCAGTTGGAGACAGGTCGCACCAATCAAATTCGCATTCACCTGGCAGAATTGCGTCATCCGATCTGTGGTGATGTTAAGTATCGCGGACCGTCGCAGGAACCACCTGTCGAAGATCACAGTCGAGCACCACGACTTGCCCTGCATGCCGCAGATCTTGGTTTCATTCACCCAAAAACCGGGGGGAACCTGAAGTTTTCCGTGCCCTTGCCACGTGATCTGCAGCAGTTTATTGGCCGACTGGAAAAAGCGGCGCAGACGCTGTGATTTTCTGGGGAACATTTGTTGAGAACCAAACTCTCTCGAATTGTGCCTTGATTGAATTCCACCGCAGCCTGTCTACCATTCGGGACACAGTTAAAATTCGATCAATCCTAAAATCCGTTTCCGAATTGCCATTCATAGAAGGACGTCCCATGACCTCCATGGAACTAAGCGAGAAGACTCAGCGAGAATTGCTCGACCAGCAAACCCGAGAACTGGTGCAGTGGCATTTTGGCGATGATACCGGATGCGAATTCTGGCTTGAGAAAAAGAAGACGTTCAACTTTGATCCGCTCAAAGACGTCAACTGTTTTGATGATCTGAAAAAATTCCCATTGTTCGAAGATGAATGGCTGCGCGGCGGGCCGATGCGACGTTGGGTGCCTAAACAACTTCAGAACAAACCGATTTACGTTTTCGAAACGGGTGGAACAACCGGCGTTCCAAAGAGCCGAGTTGTGGTCGAAGATCACTGGATCGACTATGAAAACTTCAGCGCGACCTTGCCGGATGAATCGTTTCCACGTGGTGCAAACTGGCTGATGCTGGGCCCATCCGGACCTCGTCGATTGCGTCTTGCTATCGAGCATCTTGCTCAGTTTCGTGATGGCATTTGCTTCTGCGTGGACCTTGATCCGCGTTGGGTTGTGAAGCTTCTGAAAAAAGGTGACGTCGAAGGTGCGAAAGCTTACAGCGCGCATGTCATCGATCAGGCCATGACGGTGCTTGGTGCAAACAATGACATTTCGTGCATGTTCACGACACCAAAACTGCTCGAAGCTCTGGCTCTGCGTTTGATGGACCAGGGCAGCAGTATCGAAGAAGCTGGCATCA
>JBDNFT010000311.1:0-6245 GCA_041689695.1 Planctomycetaceae bacterium
CGCAGCGGTTGAAGGAAGTGCGATGATCGGCAGGCCTCCCCTGGAGATCGCCGCGCCTCGGATGAAATCCATTTGCCCGCCGATTCCCGAGTAGATTTTGTGCCCCAGCGAATCGGCGCAGACCTGTCCGGTGAGATCAATCTGCAGCGCCGAATTGACGGCGACCAGTCGGTCAATTTTTCTCAACAGATTTGTGTTGTTGGTAATGTCGCAGGGCAGAAAGTTCACCAGAGGATTGTCATCGACGAAGTCAAAGAGCCGACGAGTCCCCACGACAAAACTCGTGATCAGCTGCCCCGGATAAATCTCCTTGCGACGATTATTGATGACTCCCGCATTGACCAGATCGATCACTCCGTCCGAGAACATCTCCGTGTGAATACCCAGATCATTCTTATTTCCTAGTCGAGACAAAACAGCACTTGGGATGGCACCAATTCCTGTTTGAAGCGTGGAACCGTCTTCGATCAGATTCGCAATGCTCTGGCCGATGGCCGCTTCCACAGGAGTTTCAGCGACGGGTGAATGTTCATACAAAGGTCGGTCGGACTGCATGCAGGCGGCGAAGGACCCCGCAGGAACGAAGCTGTGCCCGTGAGTTCGCGGCATCTGTGTATTGACTTCCGCAATCAGCAGCGGCGCACAGTCGGCGGCAGCACGAGCGGAATCCACCGAAGTCCCGAGGGAGCAGTACCCATGACGGTCCGGAGGCGAAACGTGGAGCAACGCCGCATCAAGACGAACGATCCCATCGCGGAACAGCGACGGAATATCCGACAAGAAAACGGGAATAAAATCAGCAACGCCGTTCTGCACCGCATTTCGAAGCGGTTGGCCCGTAAACAGCGAGATCGATGTGAACCGATCGCGACAGTCCGCATCCAGGAACGGAGCGGGTCCTTCGGTGTGCATGTGGAACAGCTTTATGTCCGTCAGATCCTGACGGCGGCACAGCGCCTCGATCAACGGCGTCGGCGTTGCCGCCGCACCATGAATAAAGACATTCATTCCCGACCGCAAGCCAGTGACGGCCTCGTCGGCAGAGACAGCGTTCTGTAACAAACCACTCAAGCGCTTTACCTTTGTTCAAGAATTGTGTTCAGTGCGATTCGTATCGTTTTTTCGGGGCAGGACGTGCAGTAACGTCAGTACATCGGCTCGCCATTCCTTCAAGTACCATGTGATCGCAGTCGCTTCCAGATTTGTCAGAATTGTGCCAAGCATCGCCACTCGAAAAGGCCACACTGAAAAGTCAAGAAGCAGACACACAGCCCCCGCCAGCATCAACCACTGAGTCGTTTTTGCACCATAAGTGTGGTAGCTCGGAATCTTACCATCTTTCCACAAGCCAGCAGCAGTCGTCAAGGTATAGCTCAGGCACGCCAGCACCCACCATGGAGCCTCAGCCCTTAAAACGTCCCAACGCAGCCAAAACATACCAATGAACAGACAGGTATAAAGCGCCGAATCGACGAAACTGTCAAGCCTCGCGCCGAAATCAGAGCGCTGATTCAGCCAGCGGGCAAGTCGTCCGTCAATCCAATCGCTGAGGCTCATCAGCGTGAAGACCAACGTGAATGCCCGGGCATTGTTTAGATATGCCAACCATAGCATTCCGATCGAACCAAAAAAGCGAATCAGACAGATGATGTTTGGTATCGTAATAATGCGGTGTCGAAACGGCTGGTCAATGTCCGGATCAGATGATATTTCAGGTCTTACAGTCTTCGAGTTCAACGGTTTTTGACCTTTCGAAAAATTGTCCGGAAACAATAAGTGGGTTTGCAAGATGTAGGATGGACTTCCAGTCCGTCATTTTTGGACGGACTGGAAGTCCATCCTACGGCGAATCACAGAAATGATTGTCACGCCAGCGCTTTTCGGCTGATTTGATCGTCGGGTGCCAGCCCCGGTTATCGACGATAACAAGAAATCTGCAAATCGCCTCAGTGCAGTTTTCAGGCCATCAGACGTACGAAATAGTAGAACACCGGCGCGGTGAACGTCAGGCTGTCAATGCGGTCAATCATCCCTCCCTGCCCCGGAAGCAACGTACTTCCATCTTTTACGCCTGCATCGCGTTTGATACCGGACATATTGATGTCCCCCAGAAATCCAAACAGAGAAATCAACGCGCCTGCTATGGCCGAAATTAAGATCCACTGGCTGGGAGAATGATCGTGAGTCCAGTTCGTCAGAGTTGACGCCGTCAGGATCGCCAACGCAATTGTAACACTCAAACCACCAAGAAGACCTTCCAGCGACTTGTTCGGAGAGACTCGAGGCGTAATCCTGCGTTTCCCCAGACGCCGCCCGATGACAGCCTGCATAATGTCATTCGTCTCGGTGAGGAGGATCAGAAACAGGAACCAACCACAGGGCCCAACTGCAGGCTCTGTGGTTACCGGGAGTTCCAGCAGCAGGTACGCGTGTGAAAGTCCGTAGACGAACAGCATCAATCCCCAGAACATCGCTGCGGTGGTTCGGATGTAGCCTTCAATCAGGCCCAACCATGACCTCAGTCCACCCACCGACACAAGGAAGACCACCGGTGCCAACAGTCGCACGATTTCGTGCTGCCCTGCGACGGCCACGATATAATACAACGGAACAAACGCGAAGATAAGTACGGCCGTTGGCCTGCCCACATTCGACCATCCCACGAGGCCTGCGAATTCTCGAAGTGCCAGCACTCCCGCCGTACCCAGCAGCATGGCAATTCCCATGCGACCCGATAACACCGCGATGGCCAGGAGCCCTGCGAGTATCCACCACGTTCGCAAACTGCCGAGCCGTGACTCAACGATACTCTCCGATCCGCCCTTCAGCGCGACAATCCGCACAAGTGTGCCGCCAAGGAGCGCTACAAAGACTGCTGAGAGGGTCCATAAAAGAGTTTCGCGACTTGCGGCCATTCAATTCTCCATTCATTTACTGACGAATCTCAGAGTCGCAATCGGCAAGCCACGTTAAAGTTCGGGAATTTACTTTGGTCGGCACCATCAATCTCTGCTGCAATTGGCTGATTCATGGCAGGTGAGGCCGTGTCGAGTCTTCATTTACTCGACAGCGGGACTTCCTTTTCTTCGCTGGTTTCAGCACCGGGCACTGCGAAAGAGACTTGTTCGACGCGGCTTCACCGTTGTTGGTGAGTTTTGTTGCCGAGGATGGGATACCGTGGGACCGCTTTGGCTCTTCGGAGGCATCAACCGCAAACACCCGGATGCCAGAGACCTCGATCGGGCCAGGACATTCGCTCGTCAACTTCAATCTGAGAGCTCAGCTTCCTAATCCGGTAATATTGCCATGACTGTCCAGGTCGATCCGGCATGCCGCTGGTTCGCGGGGAAGGCCGGGCATCAAGCTGATTCCATCAGCCAGCGCCAGTACGAATCCGGCCCCGGCGGAGAGTCGTACTTCGTGAACAGGGAATCGAAATCCTGACGGCCGCCCAAGTCGCTTTGCATCATGGGAAAGCGAATACTGCGTTTTCGCAATGCAGACAGGAAGACCACCAAAGCCGCGACTTGAAAAGTCGATGAGCTTTTCAGCGACGCCGTCTTCATAATCAATTCCGTTCGCCCCGTAAACGCAGGTCGCAATCCGCTCAATCTTCTCGTCGTAAGACGATTCCAGCGAATAGAGAGGCTTGAATTCCACAGTTTCTGTACACGCATCAATCACGGCATCTGCCAGTTCAAGATAACCTTCGCCACCGCGACCGAACGCGTCCGCTTCGGCAACGCGAGAAGCTCCCGCTCGCACGATCAGTGATCGCAGCAGTTGAATTTCAGCCGGCGAGTCGGTTGGAAATCGATTGATGGCGACGACCACGGGAATCCCGTATTGCTTCAGATGAGCGAGGTGTCCTTCAACATTGGCCATGCCCGCTTCGAGAGCGTCTGTGTCTTCTTGAAGCAAGGCATTCGGCAACGCACGGCCCGGTCGAACATCAAAGCGGCCGCTGTGGTATTTGATGGCGCGAACGGTGCAGATGAGCACCTCGGCACTGGGCTGAAGTCCGGCAGTTTGGCATTTGAGGTTGAACAGCTTTTCTGCCCCCAGGTCGGAACCAAATCCGCTTTCCGTCACCACGTAGTCCGCTAACTGCAGAGCTGCGAGATCACCGATGACGGAACTGTTGCCATGTGAAATGTTGGCAAACGGCCCGGCGTGTACGATAGCGGGCGTATTCTCCGATGTCTGCACGAGGTTGGGCCGAATGGCGTTCCGTAGCAACGCAGCCATGGCACCAGCCGCTCCAATCTGTTCCGCGTTGATGAATTCGCCGTCCGGTGTCTGTGCAACCACAATGCGAGCAAGTCGTGATCGCAGGTCGTCCATGCCTGTCGCCAAAGCCAGGACAGACATAACTTCCGAGGCCGCCGTCAGGTCAAACCCCGTGAGTCGCCTTGGTGCCTGAGGTACGTTGGCAAGACCGCTTTCGATCTGCGCCAGGCCCTTGTCATTGATATCGACAACTCTGCGCCAGGAAATTCCATTCGACGAGATGAGTGGAATCAGCCCACGCTGACAATGATTATCGACCATCGCTGCTAAGAGGTTATTTGCCGCAGCCACCGCGTGCAGGTCGCCCGTGAAATGCAGATTGATGTCGTCCGATGGCAGAACGCATGCTCGCCCACCGCCAGCTCCGCCACCCTTGATCCCAAATACCGGTGCCAGCGAAGGCTGACGCAGCGTGACGATCGACCGCAGCTTCCGCCGCACCAGCGCCATTGCCAGACCAATTGAAATGACAGTCTTTCCTTCACCAAACGGTGTCGGATTGATCGCAGTCACGCCAACATACTTTGCAGACGATCGGCTCTGACCCGGTTCGATCGAAGCCAATGACAATTTTCCGGAATACCAGCCAAACGGTTCGACCGAGGACTCATTGAGGCCAAGTTCCCGAGCGATCTCCATGATGGGCTTTGGCACAGTTGGCGAAGATGATTTGTTCAATTGGCGTTCTCGCGGATTCGATTGAGACTCGACGTTGTGGACGATCATGATTTCTGAGTTGCGGTATTGGCAGACAAAATATCGAAATCCCGAACACCAAGACGCAATCTGCGGCTGTCCTCGGAATTGAGCCACACGCGGATGGCTTCGACTCGATGCTGAATCTCATTCTTTTCGAGCGCAAGGAATTTTAGAACCATTTTTCGATGTTTATCCTCCTCCAGCAGCGGGATTGTTTGCTTCATTTGAGTTCGGATGATGACATGATCCTGTAGCAACCCAAGCTCTGACTGAAGGCGAACGAGTTCGGGCTTCAGAGTCAAGTTCTGCGGACTCATATCTGCCACTTTTGCGATCTCCAGCGCATACCTGAACTTTCGCAAGGCAATACGAATTTGATGCAGTGAACGTTGGTCCGCTTCGACTTGAAGTGCCTCCAGAAACTCGTCCCGGACTTTTGACAGCGCCTGGAAACACGCATCGGCGTCCAGGCGTTGATCGGACCAATTGCCGGGTTGTCTTAATTCCTTCGATAACGCTCGAATGTGCTTTTGGAATCGATGACTTTGATTCAGTTTTTTGTGGAGCTCGTCAATTGGTTTCTGCGATTTCGTACGTTCGCGACTCAAGATCTTTTCGACTGTCTTTCGCGCCACCTTGGACAGTGGTAAGTTCAGGCTGAGCAGGACATCCAGATCGCGCGCGGGGCCAGACGACTTCAGGATGGTTTTGAGTTTTCCTGTAAACCACTTCGCATGAGGAATCGGTGCCATTTCACCAATCAGCGAGACGGCCGCCAACGCTTTTCGAGCCGACACGCGCAGGCGGTGAACACATTCAGCATCATCCACCCAGTCCTCGGCCGCGCCCTTCAGTGCTCTGCGAACTTTCTTCAGGTGATCGATCAGGATGCAGCCAGCGTCCTTCGCCGCCGAGTCCTGCCTGACGCCGTGCGGATCTGGCTTTGTTTTTTGCTTGGAAAGCGACATGAGGCAACCATTCAACTTTCGGTTTAGAAATCAACACCCACCATAAACATTGGGTTGTACCTGGAGCAGACCATTTCAAACGGCTTTTGTATAGTGCGAACAACGTGCCGCAATGCCTAAATCAGCCAATGATTTCATAATCGAGGTTGATCGATCGCAATCAAGGACGCAGCCTTTTCATCACCAATCGCAAATTCGCGATGCAGGAGCAGCAGTAGTGTCTGAAGAAATGCCACAAGAATTGGACCGATGAAAACTCCGACAGGGCCCAGTGTCTGGACTCCTCCA
>JBDNFT010000312.1:0-5818 GCA_041689695.1 Planctomycetaceae bacterium
TTCCATGTCGTCGATGGAAACGAATGTCGGTTCTCCACCCATCGTCAATCGCACGTCTTCCGCTTTCAGACGCCGATCGACTTCCGCTCCGACAGCATCAATTTTCTGCCAGGTTTCTTCGGTGTATGGCTTCGTGACCCGCGGATCTTCGTGGATTCGCGTGACAGTCATCTCAACGCGGAACTCAACTTCCGAGGTTTCAACTCCGCCCGAAATCGGTGCGGCTGTTTGCGGTGTCGGTGTGGCGGCGAGCGGAATATGCCCTTCGCCGGTGAGCAATCCCGATGTTGGATCAAGCCCCACCCAGCCAGCACCAGGAAGAAAAACTTCGGTCCATGCGTGCAGATCAGTGAAGTCGTTCGTTGGACCTTCCGGTCCTTCGAGCGGCTTCAAATCTGCCGTCAATTGAATCAAATATCCCGACACGAATCGCGCCGCCAGTCCGAAACTGCGGAGCAAATGCACGAGCAGCCATGCCGAATCGCGACACGATCCCGATCGCTTTGAGAGTGACTCTTCCGGAGTCTGAACGCCGGGTTCCATGCGAATCAGATAGCTGATGTCACTTTGAAGTTTCTGATTCAGCGCGATCAGAAAATCGATCGTGCGTCGCGGCGTGGCGTCAACTGTTTTGCGGTAAGCTTTGAATTCAGCCGCCTTGCAGTAAGGGGCCAGAAACGGCTTCAGGTCCACGGCCAGTTCTTCGGCATAGTGAAACGGAAATTGCGTTGCATCTTCTTCAAGAAAGAAGTCGAACGGATTGATCACCGTCATGTCGGCGACAACATCCACGGAAACCGAAAACACATCTGTCTTCTCGTGGAAGATCAGTCGAGCGAGATAGTTTCCGTGCGGGTCCTGCTGCCAGTTGACGAAGTGATTCTTCGGTTCAATGGTCAGCGAATAGGCGTCAATCGGTGTCCGCGAATGCGGAGCAGGCCGCAATCGGACAACCTGAGACCCCAAAGTGACCAGTCGATCGTACTGATAGACAGTTTTATGATGCAGCGCAACTTTAATTGGCATTTGGTAGCTCAGACACGACCGGATGCAGACAGTCAGAAGTTCGCCGACTCCATTGCACACGAACGATGATCCGACTGCTCACGCATAGCGCGAACTTCAGGATACCGAATCATTTGCTGAAAACAGGATACTCGAAATTTAAGGACAGCATCCGAACCGCAATCGATCCCTTCGAAAAACCACGTAACGGCCATCGCCTGGCTCCGGCAGGATCGTAACAGACGTTCCCTGCCACTGCACAGAAAATCATCCTGACAATCTGCCTGGTTTGCAGAGTTTCTCGTGGATTGAGACTTTCAACGTTGAACTCGAGCCAACCGTTTTGAAGTTGAACCTTTTGAATCATCACAACCCGACACGTAAGTGAGGGATTGAGCTTTAGCCTTTCTTGCGGCGTGCCAACAAATCCCTCGCTGACGCTTCGGGTTATGTTAATTGCCTTTCTTTTCTGTCATAATGGCGACTACGAATTTAGAATATACAGGATGACTTATGAAACAATTTCGATCAACACGATACTTTTGCCTTCGAACAGTGTTGGCAACGCTGAGTTTGATATGCGCAGCATCGCGTGCAGAGTCCGGTGAACCGACGCAACTGCGAGTGCTCAGTTACAACATTCATCATGCTGAAGGCGTTGACAAAAAACTGGATCTCGAACGAATCGCGAACGTCATCCTGTCTGTGAAGCCTGACATAATTGCCTTGCAGGAAGTTGATCAGACGGCAACTCGCAGCGGCAGCGTCGATCAACCTGCTGAGTTGGCTCGACTTACGAAGATGAATGTTGCGTTTGGAGCCAACATTCCGCTGCAAGGTGGCCATTACGGCAACGCCGTTCTGTCACGTTTCCCTATCTTAAGTCACAAGAATCATCTACTGCCGAATATCGACAATAGCGAGCAACGCGGAGTCATTGCCGCAGAGATTGAGATACCGAAATTGAGAGAGCCTCTGTTGTTGTTGGCCACGCATCTCGACCATCGCCCTGATGTCAAGGAACGAATCGCATCGGCAAAGATTATTAATCAATTGGTCGGCAAAGAAAACATTCAGCCCGGGCTGCTGGCTGGCGACCTGAACGATGTGATTGGAAGTGAAACTCTGAATGAGTTCGATGCCATGTGGATACGGGCAAATGCGGAGCCACTGGCGACAATTCCCGTGACTTCACCGACCCGCCAAATTGACTTCATCATGTTTCGACCACATGAATTCTGGAAGGTGGTGGAGGTGAAAGTGCTGGACGAAGCCGTCGCATCAGATCACCGCGCGATTTTTGCGGTGTTGGAATTTATGCCAATGAAATGAGCTGACCATAAAGTCGACTGATCTAATTCGCATTAAAAAGGCCCAAAACAGAAAAACGGCAATCATTGTTCGGTTTTTCTGGAGGTTTTAGTCGCAGCATGGGACTGATTTCCGTCTGTCGAGAACCTATTCCCTGGAACGCCTGTTCAAGGAAAACCACTCAACCTATACTCAAATGTTTGTGTCTGACTTAGAGACCATCACGTTTTCAATATTGCTTACTGGAACAGTATTCAGATGTCAGAAGAAACGAAGCTCAGCAAGGTCGAATTGCTGAAAGAAGCGTCACATCAATTGCGAGGAACGCTGGCCGAAGAAGTTGCCAACGACAAGCCAGAGTTTCCTGACGACGCAGCGACGCTGCTCAAACACCATGGATCATATTTGCAGGACGATCGAGATACTCGCAAGGCCAAAGGACCAGACGGCAAATTGCTGGGTAAACAGTATTCCTGCATGGTCCGAACACGAATACCCGGCGGGCGAGTTTCTGCGGCGCAGTTTCTGGCAGAACTGGATATCTGTGACAAACTGGCGAACGGAACTTTGCGCATCACCAGTCGTCAGGGATTTCAGTTGCACGGCGTATTGAAGGGCGATCTTCGTGAAACAATCCAGGCAATCAACAATTCAAAACTGACAACTCTCGCAGCCTGCGGCGACGTAAATCGCAACGTCATGGCGTGTCCGGCACCTTTCAAAACCAAGGTGTACGAGCAGATGCAGGCACTGTCTCAGGAACTGGCGGAACATTTCAAACCAAAAACAACGGCCTACTACGACATTTGGCTGAAGGATGAAAACGGCGAAGAAGTCGATGTGACGGAATTCAAGCCGGTTGAAGAGCCAATCTATGGGGCTCGGTATCTGCCGCGAAAATTCAAGATGGGCATCTCGCTTCCAGAAGACAACTGTATCGACGTCTACACGCAGGATTTGGGACTGCTTGCGATTGTCGAGAACGGCTCAATCGTTGGCTACAACGTGCTCGCCGGTGGTGGCATGGGACGTACGCCGAGTGCAGAAAAAACCTTCCCCGCGATCGCTGAACGTATCACGTATGCCACCTCAGATCAGGTTGTGGCTGTCTGCGAAGCGATCGTCAAGGTACAGCGAGACTTCGGCAATCGAGAAGATCGCAAAATCGCCCGCTTGAAATACCTGATCGCTGACTGGGGCGTTCCAAAGTTCAAAGCGATGGTTGAACAGTATTATGGCAAAGGTTTGCCCGATCCGCACCCGGCTGATGTGACTGGCGTCGATGATCACATCGGCTGGCATGAGCAGGGCGACGGAAAACTGTTTCTGGGCGTCAACATCGAAAATGGTCGCATCAAGGATGAAGGCGACTTGCGAATCAAGACCGGGCTGCGCGTAATTCTTAGCCGCTTTGGCATGAATACTCGACTCACAGCATTGCAGAGTGTCATCCTATGCGACGTTGATCCGAAGGATAAGGCGGAGATCAACCGCCTTTTGGCTGAGCACGGCATTAAGGGCGTCGATGAATTATCATTAATTCGTCGTTATTCTATTGCCTGTCCGGCGTTTCCGACATGCGGTCTCTCGATCACAGAATCCGAACGTGCGCTGCCAGGTATCATCGACGATCTGGACGTTGCGATTGCCAGGCTTGGCATGCAGTCCGACAAAATCGCCGTTCACATGACGGGATGCCCAAATGGTTGTGCTCGGCCGTATACGCCTGACATTGGTCTCGTGGGAAAAGCCGTCGGCAAGTACACGATGTTCCTTGGTGGAAATCCCGAGGGAACTCGCCTGGGCTTTATCTACAAAGACATGGTTCCGATGGAAGAGATCGTTCCAACGCTGGTTCCACTGCTGACGGCTTACAAAGCGGACCGACAAGGCATAGAATCTTTCGGCGATTTCTGTACTCGCAAAGGCCAGGATGCGTTGGAAGCCTACGCTGCGTGATGGGATGGAAGTTGGCCGCGTTCAGTGAATCTCGACGCGGGCTTGTTTCCTTGTTCCGAGGCTCCAGCCTCGGAACACACTGCCTTGGAGGCTCCAGCCTCCCGGATCCTCGCTGGAGGCAGGAGCCTCCTGCGGATTGCGTTCCAGGGCTGGAGCCCCGGCACGAGGAATGAAACCGAAAACTGCCCCCTCAACATGATCATTGAACATTCGAAACAAAAAAAATCCTGCCCGAAAAACTCCGGGCAGGATTCATGCGTGTACTAATGTGGCAGCTGAAGATCAGGCTGCATCGTATTCAGAAATTCTGTTGTGCGGGATGAACGGAATTGTTGCATCTTCCGTCAGACAATACCGCATATAGTAGGCGTCTTCGCACGTATCATTGTAGTGCTGGCGAAGGACGGTAATTGCCCGGAATCCGTTGTTACCGAAGAACAATTGAGCTGGCACGTTGGTCTCGCGCACTTCGAGCACGATTTCTCGACGACGCTGCTGTGACAGCTTATCGACCAGACGCTGAACCATCTGGCGACCGATTCCGTTACGACGTGCTTCGGGAGCAACGGCGAAATTCAGAATTCGCAGCATGGATTTGTGAAGTTCATAAATCATGAACCCCACAATCTTGTGGTCCAGCTCGGCAACGGTGCCGATGCAGTTGCGCTGCCGCAGGCAGCAGAGGAATTCCTCTTCTGTCCACGGAAACTGGAAGCTGCCCTGTTCAATTGACAGAACTTCATCCATGTCGCGACGGATTAACCAGCGGATCTGTGTGCGCGTTGCATCGATCACAGGTACGTTGTTAGTAACAGCAATTTGCTGACTTGCTCGCTTCAATCCCATTGCGGCCTCCATGCCGAATAGAACGAGAAAAATCACAAACGTCAGATCAAAGTTTCGGGCGAGTTTTCGCTTGTCACTTTGACCGCGCCACTTTAATGGCTTCGACGTCAAGGGACTCGGAAGTTAACACACTTCCAAAAGCGAGTCTACGCTGAAGAGCCCCCTCATCCGGATCGTCAGGAAATCCGTCATCAACGGCCAACTCCAACGGCATTTTCTGCCGTGCACACTACTTCGCAGCACTTCTCAACCGAATGCTCCCGGACGCTCTATATTCTTCCCAGAGGCAGGAAATCCTGTGTCCGAACATGCAAAATTGACGATCTTCCCTGTCGTAGAGTCTTTAGGGCGATACGATTTCAGCAGCGGTGGCGGGTTTCGGTAGTAGCCGAAGTCGTGAGACTTTGGACGAAACTGTGGCAAAGTATCCAAATCCCCGAACTCTCACGGGTCCGGCTACATTTCAATCCTGACCGCGTGAAGTATAGTTCAATTTGCGGTCGTTCAGTTTTCGGCAATTGATGGCTTCTGACAAACAGGCAGTAACGATCCGATGACCATTTCCATGACCGATTATTTCCGAACTCGCACGCCGGATCGGAAAAAAGAAACTCGCTACCTCAACGTCATCAACAAAGACAGTTGCACGTCCTGCAATTCATGCGCGACGGTCTGTCCGGTTGACTGTATCTACGAA
>JBDNFT010000313.1:0-2721 GCA_041689695.1 Planctomycetaceae bacterium
GTTGTCGTTCATCACAGTTGTCAAACCTCTGTTCCACTAGCGTAAAGCTAGCGGGGACAGACCTGTCGGGTTCGTGCCGCTGTTGTTGAGTTTCCAAACCTGCGGTTCACTGGCACAGGGCCAGTGGGGCCGAAAAAGCACTCGTGTACTTGTAATTCGCCGACGCCTACGGCTCGCCGTTAAACGAATTATGCTCGACAACTTGTGCATGGGTGCTTACGCCCGTCGCTCCGCCGACGGGATTTCCAATCACTCGTCGAATTCCGTCCGGGGCTTTCGATAAAGATGTTCGCGAGTGCAAGGCATACCGGACAGACCACGCGAGCCATGAGCGGTCGCGACGGTCTGATAGATGCGAGCGCCGCCGTCGCCGAGAGCTAGCACGCAGCCGGTCAGATAGAGGGTCCACATGCGAAACTTTTCAATGCCTACCTGACGAATGGCTTCTTCGCGATTGGCTTCAAGTCGTTGCACCCAGTGACGGCAAGTCATCGCATAGTGATCTCGCCAGCCTTCGACGTCGTGTACGTCAAAGCCCGCCGCTTCCATACACTGAATCATATGGCCAAGATGATCAAGTTCACCACCGGGGAAAATGTATTTTGCCAGTAGACGTCGTTCCGGAGACATGTGCCGAAACTTCTTGTCGGACATCTTGCCCGGTCGAGTGATCCCGTGGTTGAGGAATAGTCCGCGATCAGTCAACAGGGACCGGACTTTTGTCATATATCCCGCCATGTTGTCGATACCAACATGTTCGACCATACCGACGCTGGAGATTTTGTCGAAACTGCCGTCCATGTTTTGATAGTCGCGTAGTTCGACAGTCACCAGATCCTGCAGTCCCTGTTCATTGATTC
The DNA here is from genome assembly GCA_041689695.1 of Planctomycetaceae bacterium. Lineage (GTDB taxonomy): Bacteria > Planctomycetota > Planctomycetia > Planctomycetales > Planctomycetaceae > SXXK01. The sequence goes on from JBDNFT010000313.1 coordinate 861, forward strand.
GCTGCTGAGTCCTGGCCAATTGTTCTTTTGACAGTGTGATTCCATGCGCCTTAACGCCATAATTTTTCGCGGCGTAGCAGATCAGCGATCCCCAGCCGCAGCCGATATCCAGATATCGTTCACCAGGCTTCAATTGCAGTTTACGACAAATCATGTCCAGTTTGTTCAATTGCGCCTGTTCCAGTGAATCATTCCAGTCATGAAAATAGGCGCAGGAATAGAGCATCTGCCTGTCGAGAAATAGTTTGTAGAAATCGTTGCTGACATCGTAATGAAATTGAATGAATTCGGTATTTTCACCCGCAGCGCGATTCCAGCCAGATTCGTCGCCTTGATAGACATGTTCAATGGCCGTTGATTCTCCTCGAGCCATCAGAAACGCGGAGGCAAAACGAATCAATAGTCCCAGCGGAAGCTTGCGGCTCTTTTGCCGGCTGTTCTTGACTCGCGCTTTCTCAATCAACGTCAGAAGATCTGCACCGGAATATCCAATGCCGCCAGTTGCATAAAGTCGCAGCAAAGTGTCTGCAGTTGGCCATCGCAGAAAAGCTCCGGCAACACCGGGGCTGGCGATCGAAACTTCAAGGCCCGGTATCACGTTGTTGCCGAGCGGTATCACTGACCCGTCCCAGAGTCGAATCGATACGGCCGTGTTCAGCCGTAGACGCAGATAATTGATCAGCTCCGTTGCCAAACGAAGTTGCTTCTGCTCCCGAGAATCCTTATCACTCATGACTCACATCCTGTGAATTACCGGTGGCTCAAACACCTGACGACATGGAACTGCGGCACTGCCAAACGCACTTGTGCCTTGTCATAGCAGGAATCGAAGGCACGATAAAGTGCATATTTTTCCTTTGTATTTGCCAGTGTGCATTTCTCGCGGATTGAACTGTGTCGATCTTCACACACACTGAAATGTAAGTCTGGGGCGTTCAGGCAATCTTTTCTTATTTCGAAGTGTACCGAAGGATTTCCGTCCAGGACCGCTTGGTTTGCTTCGAGCGGATCCGCGCTGCCGGAATAGCTATGCCGACTATGCAATGAATGCCGATAGCAGCAAGTAGAGATTGTTTTGGGGTTGATCGATGGATCAGGTTGCCACGGATGGTAACTGAAATCTTTTGCACTGATCCTCCAGAACGAGATGGCTGGCTGGTCAATATCAACGCATGATGCGGCGCGATTGATCACCTCCATTTCATCTTCAGGTGGCTTTGACATCAGTTTGAGGTCAAGGCACGGTCAGAATGGATTCTGAAACGAAGGAACCGGACGACATGAAGTCGCCAACTCTGTCACTTATTCGTGCGACCTGTTTTGTGATCGCACTTCCCATTTTCTTCGTTGACGCGCAAGCGCAGGTCGTTCCCGGAACGGGGATGAAACTGCAGCAGGTCGGAGACGACTTTGAAGATGAAAAATGGCAGTGGGTTCCAAACGGAAACAAGTCCAGCAAGGAACAGGATGAGCAGATCCGCACACCGACCGGATATTCGAACAATAATCGTTGGTTCGAAAGTCCAAAGCGCGGAATGCCCGACCATATCGTGCGGGTGGCAACACCCGTAGGTGGCATTCCAGGCAGCAAAGGTGCATTGAAGATTCAGACGCTGAATTCTGGAATACCCGGTCGCAACAGCAGTCAGATGGAACAGGACGACCTTGTCATGGCGTGTTCCTCACGAATCGGCGCGATTTCCGTGAGTCGTAATCCAAGCTGTACATGTCGCATCTATCTGCCTGAATTCGACAAATGGGAGAACCGTTCTGGTACTCACTTTGGCTATCGCATCGACACTAAGACAACGGTCAGCGAGAGCAAAAAAGCGTTTCTGTTTTCAAAGAACGTGAAGAAACA
>JBDNFT010000314.1:0-4867 GCA_041689695.1 Planctomycetaceae bacterium
TCAAACCGCAAACAACGAACCCGATTACTATGCCGGTTCGATCTGGAGTCTCACGAACGCAGCCACGGAGTTCCCTGAAAACGATATCGGATTCGAAGCACGGCGAATTTTTCTGGATGAAGAACGTGAAGAAGATGATTACTGGGTGGTTCTTGCGGAAGCAGGAAAACCTCGATCCTTTTCGTACTATTCAGCGGTGCGATTGAAAGGGTTTTGTACTCAATGCCATTTGCCCGATGGCACTGTGGAAAGTATTGCCAACCTTCGACCTGAAAAATTTGCAGACGCTCTTGCGACGCCTGATGTGTCCGATCCTGATGTGCCAAATCCAAATGCCGAGGCCGAATTTGTTTCATCAAACATAGTCGCCGCAAACGGCGATGACACAAAACTCTCTAAGCCACCTTTATTGAGCATTGCCAGAATCGATCTGCCACTGGATTCCGTGGATGCTGAATTGAGTCGCAACCGAGCGATTCTGTTGGTCACTGGTATCGTAACAGCGTTTTTAGCGATGCTGGTCGCCTATGCAATCGTGCGTTACATCATTGTGAAACCCGTGTTGCATCTGAAGGATGTCAGCGATGAAATCGCACGCGGCAATTTGAATCTGCGAGCGGAAATCAGCACCGGGGATGAATTTGAAGAACTCAGCCACGCGTTCAATCGCATGTTGCGGCACATGATGACAGTCAACGATGAACTGCGGTCACTGAACGACAGTCTGGACGGCAAAGTCGATCAGCTCGCTCAAGCGAACATGGAACTGTTCAACAACAATAAACTGAAAGACGATTTTCTGGCCACGATCAGCCACGAACTTCGCACGCCATTGAACAGCATTCTGGGCTTCAGCGATATTCTGCAGACAACGGCAAATCTTGACGATCGCCAAAAGAGATATGTCCACAATATTCAAACGTCCGGACAATCACTGATGGTGCAAATCAATGATCTGCTGGACCTGGCGAAGATCGAAAGCGGAAAAATGGAACTGGACCTGACAGCGATGAATCTGTCAGACGTGCTGGAAATCCAGGCTCAACAGATTATGCCGCTGGCCGATCGAAAGAATATTGATCTTAAGACCGACACGCTTCAATCTCAGCTACCAGAGATGTTTCAGGATCGCGGCAAGATTTGTCAGATCATTACAAATCTGCTTTCGAACGCCATCAAGTTCACTCCGGAGGGCGGGCGAGTTCGCCTGACGTCACGCATGATCGATGAAAACTTCGTGGAGTTTTCCGTTGCGGACACTGGCATTGGAATTCCGTTGCAGGAACAGGAACACATTTTCGAGAAGTTTCGGCAGGGTTCATCGGACGTCACTGGCCGCGATCACACGACTCGCGAATACGAAGGTACGGGGCTTGGGCTGTCAATCGTTCGAGAACTTTCACGATTGTTGGGCGGCGATGTCACGCTCAGAAGTGAATTCGGCAAAGGCAGTTTGTTTTCGGTGCGACTCCCGCTTCGGGCACCCGAGAAGAAGCCCGAACCATTGATTCCGCTGGAATCCAGATCTTCGGCGACGTTTTCACTCATCACCAGCGTGGATTTGCTGCCCAACGACGACGCGAGAGAGTCCGCCTCATCGACACGGGAAGTGCCGATCGACGTGCAGTCCATTTAACAAGGGCTGAAAGCCATTGACCCAAAGGAGCCTACCGGCTCGTTGCCACTTCGTCGCTCACGTTGTTCGCTTACCGGTAGATGCACGCGAAGTGTGTGCATGTTACAGAGTAAGACACTTCAACGACTGAACAATTCGTCTGCCCGCAGCGATCGTCGTGGTAGAAATTGCAATTTCTGTCGCAAAACGCACAACGGTCTGTGAGGTTTTTAAGCACTAGGCAGTCTTGCTTTGTAGATTTGGCAGACAGCCCGAACCCGCGAGAATTCAATTATTTCAATCTAACATCAATGAGCGGTGCAACTTACGAGAAATCATGATTCCTGTCTAATAATTGGCGCGACAGTTGCGAATGATAGTTTAGTCAGTTCGACAACAACCAGGTTTCAAACCTGTCTCACAAAGGGAGCGAGTACCATGCGAATTCAAATGACACCGAAAACTGTTCGACGTCTTCTTTCTGCTGACGGATACATCGATTTGGGAATGCCAGAACGAGCGATCGAAGAGCTTGAAAAGATTACAGACGCCGGTCCACTGCAAGGCCCAACGCACCTGATGCACGGGATTGCCCTCAAACAGGTTGGCAACTTCACAGACGCCATCACACACTTGGAAAAGGCCGCTCGCATCATGCCATCGCCGATTCGACGCTTCGCCTGGCGTGAATTGGTTGACGCTTATCGAGCCGTCGGCAGCATGCAGTTGGCCGAAACAGCACAAAAACTTGGCGGTGATGGAGAATTCCAACTGAAGATCGCTCTTCCATTCGCCAACATGACACTCGATATCCCATCACACCCAAAGACTGCCTGATCTCGCCATTTTGCGTAGATCTCGCAGATGACTACTCCTTCCTGGGCTCCGCCGATCGTTTCGGCGGGGCCTTTTTTTTGTTCCCAGTTGAGGTAACGGTCTTTCAGAGATCCCCTGAAAACCGATATCCTTTCCAGTGTGAAACAATCTGCCAGCACTTTTTGTGTTGCGTCCCAGACTGGATGTTCCTGGCGACTGCGATTGTTTCAACCGGAACTGTAATTGTTCCAGCGGGAATGGAGTCCATTGGGTCATGGCAAGATACTGGCTAGTCATTGGTGTAGTTTTTTCACTCACTGCATTTGCAGGCATTTCAGGATGCCGCAATCGTCAGCACGCCCGTGTGCTCAGCCAGAACGACAAGGACATGGTTGGCAGCCATACGGCTGGTGCCGAAACCTGGAAGCCGCTGATTGACGAATCCGTCTGCCGCTTGCTAGCCAAATCCTGCAGCACCATTCATCAGGCATCTCATACAACAGTGAACGCAGAAGGCGCAGTATCTCGTACGGTGTGTTTCGTGGGAGTTGAAAATCGCAGCAGCGAAGAAATCGGCGACTTCAAGGAACAGATCTACGAACACATCGATTCGCAGATTTCACAGGACCCGCAGTTTAAAATGATCAGCCGTCGCTACGTGGAAGCGGCGATGTCAGAATGTCGCTGCCGACCAGAAACGCTTGTGCTTCCGTCCAAACAACGCGAGCTACAAATGGCGATGGAACGAGTTGATCAGCCGTTCGACTATCTGCTTTTCGCCAGTATCACATCCGGAACAACGACCAGCAATGGCGACTATCAGCGTGATTATCTGCTGACTCTGGAATTACTTGATATCCACACGGGTGAATCACAAAAAGATTCTGCCATGTTGCGTAAGGGTTATGCAAAAACGTTTCTCGGCAAGCTGAAGCATTGATTCAATGTACGATGCCGTCGGCCATCCTCCGCGATTCATCCAACGGCTGAGGCGACTTGCTCAGAGCTGCGGGAACTGCATTGCATGGCTGAGTGTCGTGTGTCTGTGCGGCGGCTGTCACAACTGGCAGAAGTCACACGAAGCCGCCATCGCAAATTTTGGCCACGGTGACATTCAGGTTTCCAGAGCTGCACTTAAAGAATCACAGGACAAGTCCCGCACGGAAAAAAAGTTTCTTGAACTGGACGCAGGCATTCTGGATCTGGCATCTGGAAATGTGACTCAGGCCGAATCGCAATTTCGCACCTTGCGACGTGAATTGGAACATCTGGAACAAAAAGATGTCACTGAGCAGGCCACGTCGATGATGACCGACTCCCGCGCGATCGCATACTCCGGCCGCGATTTCGAACGCCAAATGATCTTGAACATGGCGCTGCTGACCAGTGTGCTCGGCGATGGTCAGGACGCATTTGCTTATTCACTGCAGGCGACGGAAGCTGCAAACAGTCGCCGAACCATGCTGGCAGACGCTGCCAAAAAGGCATCCGAATCCAGTGTGGTCGTCGAAGCGGCTCCGACACCTGATCAGATCGATGTGATTTCTCCCGTGAGTCATGTGGTTCCTCAGCCCGTCACCAATATCGTCGCCGCGCCACTGGACCAACCGCTGGCGTTGAGTTCCTATCTGTCAACCGCCGTGCAGTCTGAACAATCGATGCGTCAAGACGAAACCGAACGGGCATTGGAAGACATCGGCTTCTGGAATCCGGCCTTTCGCCGCCACGACCAGGCATCGTCGCAAGGTGAATTTGGGACACGCTGTCAGCTTGGCAACGGAACACTGCATGTCATAACACTGGTCGGCAAAGCGCCTCTCTGGGTTTCGGAATCGGCTGTACCAACATCTGCCGCATTGCTGATTGCGGATCGCATCATAAGTGCGACGGGCAAACACACGCTGCCTCCCACGATTGCGGCCGTCAAGATCGCACGGCCGGAAATTTACGGCCACACGCTGCCGACGGGAAGTGTGCAGTGCTTCGTCGGTCCACCCGGCGCTGCGGGCGCTGCATCAAAGCCATTGACGTTTTCAACAGTCGTGGATGTAAATGAAGTTGCAATGGCTTCGTATCACGAACATCGCGACGCAGAAATCGCTAAAGTCGTGACTCGCCGCGTCCTGAAGAAAGGTACTGTGTACGTCCTCAAGGAAGCGCAGAACATTCATAACAACACGTTCGTCGATCTGGGCATCAATGTCGCGGGCGTCGTTTGGGAAGCGATGGAACAGGCTGACACTCGCTCGTGGCGATTGCTTCCGGCTCGCATTGATATTGCTCGCACAGAACTTCCCGCCGGGCAATGGTCGGCAAAGCTGCGACTGTCACAATACGGCGCATCCGGCGCGGTGCAGACGATTCCGGTTCACATCGCAGACGGCCGCAACACGTACATTGTGTGCTTGATCCCTGATCAGCAATTCACAGGAAACA
>JBDNFT010000315.1:0-1773 GCA_041689695.1 Planctomycetaceae bacterium
CGTGGGATCATCGCTTGATCGTCCACCGTTTTTCAGACGGAAGCTGCGACCGGTCATCTCCACCACTTCAGCGGCCTGCAGGAAGCGATCCAGAATTGCTGTTGCGGCCGGCACGTCGCCGATGAGATTGCCCCAGTCTTCGAGTGGTCTGTTCGATGTCATCAGCGTGCTCTTCAATTCATGCCTTCGCATGATGATCTCAAAGAGATACTCACCCGATCGTTTCGGCAGATGCTTCATTCCCATGTCATCCAGAATCAGCAAATCAGGCTTCAGATAGCGAGCCATTGCCTTCTCATGGCCATCGAAAACTTCGTGACTGCCGGGCAAGCCGGCAGCGGGCGATCAGGTTGTCGGCAAAGACAAGGAACCACGTCTGCGACTCACCAAGGGGAAGATGCACACATTGGTGGGACGGCGCGGCTTAGCTGCCGCTGGTCCAGCCTACTTGTTGTAGCGAATTGCAATACGTTGCCATAATTCTGAAGATACCTGAATAAATGGTTCGCTGCCAGACGTGTAGAGTCTGTTGCGAAAGTACGTATTGCTTTTTCAGGATGTTGTTTTGTTAGCCGAACTGGAACAGGTTTATCGCCAGCATCGGCAGGCGCTGTTTTCGTTGGCTCTGACAATCACGGGATGTTCAGGGCTGGCGGAAGATGCGGTCCATGACGCATTTGTACGGCTCTGCGGAATGCAGGAGTCGCCATCCGGTCGTTTGGCGGCCTATGTCTATGCGGCAGTCAGAAATTCGGCGGTGGATTGCTGCCGTCGTGCGAAACGCGATTTGAAATTGGCTGAGAAATTGTTTGCGGAGACACCAGATCTCGGCACAGCGAACAACAGCCCGGCCACGGAAGATAACTCCGCGAGACTGCGTCAAGAAATCGAATCGCTCGATGCAGGAACTCGAGAGATCATCGTGATGAAGATCTACAGTGAACTCACGTTTGATGAAATTGGGAAAGTGCTTGATACCCCGGCAGCGACAGTCGCCACGCGGTATCGCAGGGCACTGTTGGCATTGGAAGAAAAATTAAGGCGAGATTCATGAACGAACTTGAACGGCAGATCCGCGAACTCTCACTTCGGCAGCCTGGCGACTCAATGGATGAGCGAGTATTCCCGCTGCTTCGAAGTTCAAGTGACAATGCGCCGCGAGAGCAATCGCACCCGGAACATGCGTCGACAAGCATGATGGATTCATGCACTTCGAAGACTTTCCTGGCGAACGAAACAACTCAAACCCGACGTGGAATTTTTTCAGCCATGTTCGCAGGCCTGACGACGGCACTTCTGATTGGAATTGCTGTTGGAAATGCGATGCCGTCGCTGTGGTCAGATTCACGAAGCTCGACGGCTGGCCTCACTTCGTCTGCCAGCGCGGATAACGCCATCGTGCCAGAGAACGAGATCGGTTCAGAAATGCCGACACGTCACCCGATGCTGCCAGACGTGCCAGCGCATGTTCGCGAGGCATTGAAGAATCGGCCGGGCGTGGGTTCTCAGTTTGTGGAATCAAGTTATCAGTCCGCGATCACCGGTGCCGCGCATTGGGAGCAACAAAACGGGGAAGTTTTTAATGTTGCGACGCATGTGAGCGATCGACGGTTCGATATGTGCCGGGATTGTCACCGCGTTGGCGGCTGAATTGAGAAGATCAGTCAAACGTCGTGAATTTCAGCGATTTGCGGCGTAGAATAGATTGGAAAAGGGTCAGGAACGAATAGCCAAATGACTCAAAGGGTGCTTCGCACTATTGGTTCCTGACCC
>JBDNFT010000316.1:0-2583 GCA_041689695.1 Planctomycetaceae bacterium
CCACCCAAGTCCGCTGGTCGCCGCATTCTGGTCGTGGACGATAACCGCGACAGTGCGACCTCCCTTGCGCTACTTCTGAAGATGACTGGTCACCAGACCAAAACAGCTTTTGATGGCCTGGCGGCGCTTGAGACGGCGGAGGCATTCCGACCTGAGGTGATCTTATTAGATATTGGCTTGCCGAAAATGAACGGTCACGACACCTGCCGCGCGATTCGAGAGAGATCGTGGGGCAAGGACATTCTGATTCTTGCCTTGACCGGCTGGGGCCAGGAAGAAGACCGTCGCAAAACCACCGAAGCCGGATTCGACAGTCATCTTGTTAAGCCAGTCGACCATGTGGCTTTGAATAAACTCATCTCGGACTCAAAGCCTCGGTAGTCGTTTTATCGCTTGACCGATGGGTAGTCTCAGACCGTTGTTAAAGTGAAAGCCTGGTTTCCAGACCCGTGAACCACTGGTGTGAAGTTAGTGGGGAAAGGCGGGTTGTTCGGTTGCGGGCTGCTTGTAGTTTTCAAACGTTGAGTCAACTGGCGTGAAGCCAGTGGGGATTCAACGCAGGCAACCACGCTCCCCATCCGACCTCGCGTCGGTGGAAGCAAGGTTTGGCAACTACACTTGTACCGGTGGGCTGACGCCACACCGCTCCCCGGCATAATGTATCTGCTACTTTTTCGGCGTGGCAAATTGTTCTGCTGGAGCCATCAGGTCGCCAAGATCCAGTGTTTTGTCGGTCGTGATGTTCATGACCCAATTGCCTTTTTCCAGCGGTACTGGTGTGCCGTCGCTCACGAGTGATTGCAGGTAGCCAGGTCGCTCATGCCAGAATCGAAATTTCCATTCGCCGACGGGAATGTTTTGGATTTCAAAGCTGCCATCTTCGCCAGTGACCGCTACATAAGGATGGTCGGATACGATTAGCCACGCTTTCATCCATGGATGGATCGAACAGTCAACTCGAACTGGTAACGCTTCAAATTTTTTAAACGTTTTCTGCAGCGGTTGATTCATTGGAATAATTTCACTGAACGGCAGATTTCGGCGCGCATAGACGGCCGCATTGTGAGCCACCGGATCGGAATTGGTGAGTTCAAAAACCTGGCCGGTGCGACCGGCGAGCATATGCGGTTCAAAACGACAGTTGCGATTATCAAGCACCGGGGCTTTCGCGGGTGCGTCTTTGAGGTCCGGATGAACGGCAATCGCATCTCGGGTTTCCAGCCAGATGGCGACGTTGCGAATGCCGCGATTTTCCGGACTGACAACAAGAGAGTCATCGATCTGCCAACCAACGCCGCAGACGGCCGGGTCACGTTCGGCTGCAATCTTTTCTGGAGTAAAGGCTTCGCCGCTGTAGACGATGCGGCCTTTGATTGAGCCCCAAACATCACCACCAATGGCGGGTTGCTGAAAGGCGATTCCGACTGCGAAAGCGAAGAATAAGACGGTCTGCGGTCGGGCAAAAAGTTGAGCATTCATGCATTGATTCTCCTTGAATTCAGGAGTGAACCGTATCACGGCGGCGAAACTGTTACCAGCGGTAATGTTTATCTACATCACTCAGTCGCCATGCGACTCAATTGCCACGCTGTTCGGCGAACACAGAGAACGATCCAGACCGTGAATCGATGCATATCTGTTGAAATGCCGAAGAAGAAAATAGGACGTCCGTGTCCAGCAGCCGCAAAACGACTGGCCTATCCCTCGACGACGGGAAGAGTACGCAAATGCATACCACTTTCGCAATCGACTTTGATCACAAGTTATGAACAACGCGGTGGATTTTAAAACTGAGTCAGATTCTCTCACCACGCAACTGAGTGCGGCGATGGAAGTTCGCAGCAGCACACGACATCTTTTGGTCTGTCTTGTCGGTGTCCTGATCTGTGTTGGCGTACAAATGGTGCAGAGTGCCAGTCTGACGTCGCGTCCCAGCGAACAGGATTCCGTTTTTTTGGGACGGCATCTGGCGTATCTGGCGTTGTCGCTTGTTTGTGCCTGGAGTGCTTCGAATATTTCGCCGCACTGGCTGCAGCGCAATGCCGTGCGTCTTTATGCGGTGCTGTTATTCCTTCTGATCGTACTGCTTGTTCCAGGAATTGGCACTCGCGTCAATGGGGCTCAACGCTGGCTGCGGTTTGCGGGTCTGTCTCTGCAGCCTTCCGAACTGGGAAGAATCGTAATGCCGATCATGGCCGCATCGTTGTTGACGAAGCTAAGAAACACCTCTGGCTTCGGAATTAAGTCGCTGCCTGGCACGCTGCTGCCCATTTTGATTGTCGCTCCATTGGTCGCAATCGAACCAGACCTTGGCGCGACAGTTTTTCTGATGACAGGTTATACACTCGCGCTGTTTCTTGGCGGTTGGCCGTTACGCTATTTTGTGGCATGTGCCTGTTGCGTGATTCCAGCCGCAGCTTCGCTGTTCATCCTGCGCCCCTATCAGGCTCAGCGAATTTCAGGGTTCATGGATGCATGGAAAGATCTCAGCCAGGCCCCATGGCAGATCAGGCAATCGCTGATGTCAATCGGCTCCGGGGGCCTTGAAGGAACCGGGATCGGCAGTGGCTGGCAAAAGTTGAG
>JBDNFT010000317.1:0-6419 GCA_041689695.1 Planctomycetaceae bacterium
AAGCCGCGCAAGTCTACGTTGATCTGCCTTGTCATCTTGTTCATGGGCAGAAAGTCGCCGGGATTCCAAAGTCCGTACTTGACGCGACAGGCTACCGCTGGGAACTCGCTCCCATGGCCCGCGACTGCTGCGGCTCCGGCGGCGTCTACAATCTTCAGCAGCCGGAAAACGCTCGCGAGATCCTGACTCGCAAGTCCGCATTCCTCAACGATGCCGTCGGTGCTCCCGTCATCCTTGCGACCAGTAATCATGTTTGCATGATGCAATGGAATTCCGCTCGAGCTTCGGGACTGGTTGACCGTCCGTTTGAGGTGCGACATGTTATTCAACTGCTCGATCCTCATGTGCCAGCCCTGTGAAGGTGAGGAAACGCTGAAAATCGCTCGCGAATCGACGACATTGCAGTACTGTTCGCAGGCGTCGGCTACGATCCGTTAGCAGAACCCGGGACTTCTGATAATATCATCCAGATTTGATCGGCGGCTTTTACGCGACCTTCCAGTTTTTAGTGTCCGAAAGTTGCGGCAAATTGATTTCGGAGCAATTCAGCATGACCGTGTCGCCCAAACCAATTCTGGTTCTTGTTGTAATCCTGACCTGCATCGTTTGTCCCAAAACCAACGCTGATGATATTCGCCCGCCATTGGGTGCAACGATCTCCGATTTGACCTTCAGGGACATTCGAGGACTCGATCGAAATCTTGCCGAGCTGGGTGAGCACAAGGCGTACGTCTTTGTGTTTACGACCACAACGTGTCCGCTGGTCCAACGATCGTGGCCGAAACTTGTGGAATTGAATAAACAGTTTGGAACTCAGGATGTGCAGTTTGTCGCGGTGAATGTTGGTGCAGGGGACACGATTCGTGAGATGGCTGAACAGGCTCTGGACTTTGGGGTCGTCTTTCCGTTCGTCAAAGACGTTGATCTGAGTTGTGCGAAAGCTCTGGGCATCACGAAGACTCCTGAAGTCGCTGTCATCAATCACAAAAAACGACTGATCTACCGGGGTCGCATCGACGATCAGTTGCGGCTTGGTGGAAGTCGCCCCGCAGCGACTCGCAAAGATCTTGAAGAAGCTCTCCGCGAACTTTTGAGCGAGCAGGCGATCACAGTGCCGGAAACGCCCGTAGACGGCTGTGAGATCACTCATCCCGCTCCAATCAAAAGCGTCAATGCCAGTGGCTTGGAGTATCATCGTGATATTGCACCGCTGGTCGAACGCAAATGCAACAACTGTCATCGGCCCGGCACGGCGGCTCCATTTTCACTGCAGACCTTCGCCGACGTGACTGCAAATGCGGCCATGATCGCGCGAGTCGTTCAGGATGAGACCATGCCTCCCTGGTATGCCAGTGCGCGGCACGGCAAGTTTCAAAATGATCCGTCGCTGACGAGTGATGAAAAATCCAGACTGCTCCGCTGGATCAACTCAGACCGACACGAAGGAACACCAGCTTCGGCACAAACGGGCTCAAAGGCAAATCTGGCAGTCGATCCCGCCAACGACAAATCAGACGGTTGGCGGATTGGAAAGCCGGATGTGGTGATCACGATGCTGGAAGAACACGAAGTGCCGGAGACGGGATTCGTGCCATATCGATTTTCAGTGCTGCCGTATCTGTTTCTGCAGGACACGTGGGTGGAAGCGTTTGAAATTCGCCCGAGCAATCGTTCTGTCGTGCATCACTGCAATATGGCCTATGTGAATTCCGGTGGAGCCAGCGAAGAAACATTTATCACGGGATATGTTCCAGGTGGGCAGCCGATGGATCTCGGACGATTCGACAACGGAGCCGCGTTCTTGATACCGAAAGGCTCGGGGCTTGGGCTTCAGATTCATTACACAACCACCGGCAAGCCAGAGAAATGTCGCATCTCTGTGGGGTTAAGATTTCCTCGCCGCACAGTTCAGAAACGACTGGTTCATTTCCTGTTGGATCCGCGGCCGATCAACATTCCTCCGTATGACGCGGCCTATGAAATGCGATCATCACATATGTTGAAGCACGACGTGGATCTGCTGGGTATGTTTACGCACATGCATGTGCGTGGAAAAGACATGACGTTTTTTGCGGAGGTTCCGGGGGAGGCGAAAGAAACGCTGCTCAGCATCCCGAACTACAATTTTGAGTGGCAACTTGGATATGAACTCGCACCGGGCGACAAGAAACTTCCGCAAGGCACAGTGATCGAAGCGGTCGCCCATTTCGATAATTCTGCATTCAATCCCTACAATCCCGACGCATCAAAAACGATTCACTACGGTGCTCAGACAGTCGATGAAATGTTCAACGGCTTTGTGTTCTTCGTCGATTCCAGCGAACAGCTCAATCTGACGGTCGATCCAAAGACCGGTCGCGAGCAGAAACTATAACTTCTATTTTTCCGACTGACGTTGGCGCAATCATGTTGTGTCAGATTGTTCGGATCGGATGTGCGATTTTCTGGGGAGCAGCCGTGGAAGGTGGCCTCGCGTTTAAACCGAAGGAATTGTTACGGAGTTTTCAGAGTCTGCACGATCTCTTCAAACTTTGGAGCGAATTCGGTGGCCTTCGCCGCGTGACATTGTCCCATGATCAGCAGGATCTGATTTCCGGACGCGAATGTCCATTTATACTGAAGCGTGTCCTCACGAAGCGCTTCCGTGGTTGCATTTGCGTTGCCAAAGGATCGGACCAACTGGAAGAAACCCGATTTCCCGGCGATCTGAACATCCCTGGCTTGTTCTGTTTTAGAAAACTGGCTGTTCTGCTCGCTGGATTGCTTTCTGAGGACTTCCATCAATTGGTCTGCGGTACTGTGTGTAGGAATGGGTGGTGCCATGACGACAATTTTGGCGCCGGAATCGAGTGCTTCCTGCAGGGTTGTACCGAACATCGCCGCGACCGCCGGATTTCCAGGAATAGCAGGTGCCTGAATCCAGTCCTTTGAACACGTCAGCGTAAATCCCTCGACTGACAGAGTGAAACCACCTCCGCTGACGGCGGCAGCCTGATTCGTTGGTGGAGTATCGTTCGTCGCCTTGTTACACCCCGCACTCACGATAGCAAATCCAAGGCTCAGCATCACCACATGCAAACCGTTTCGGCAAGCACGAAATAAGCGTCGGACCATCGGACAAGAATGAATTGTCATAGTAATTTTCCAGAGAGTTAACGAAATGAAACGGAACGTCAGAGTCTGCCATGCAGCATCTGCCACATTCGAAAAGCAAAAAAAGGACAGATGATTGCGAACGCTGCGGCAACTAACACGCCGAACAGATGTGTAAAGAGTTGCCCTCCTCGTTCGATCTGAGGCTCTTTTCCCGGAGACGACGGATTGAAATATACAGGGTGTTGTGTTCCGGCGGCGAATTCAGTCAACAATCCGTCAAGGTTGCTTGAAACAATGTCCGAGCCCATCGATTGGCGTTTGCGTTCGAACTTCTGACCATCGACTTCAAATGAATAGTCCAGATAGACGCAGTGTTTCGGCGGTCGCCCGACTTCCAGCTCGCGCACCACATTTGTTACCTTCATGGTGGTTTCGGGCCAGTTGCGACTTGCGAGATCGTTGAGGACGATCGAGATCAGCGAGACGACGCCGATGATTGCCAGAACACTGCCGCCACACGCGCCGGCAAATCTCAGCCAGTTCATCCAGACCGGATCATTTCCCAGATGGCCGGGCGGGAACGCTTTGGTTTTCGCGGAAGGCCGCGACTTACGGCCTTGCGCAGAAACTGGCTGTTGTGAATAGCTTGTATCGGCGTAACTTTCCACCTCGCCGTCAACGTCAAAGAATTCCTCACACTGCGGGACTTCAATTACGGTCTGGCAATCCTTGCAACGAATCTTTGTACCCGCTCGTTCATCTTTGACGCGATACGCTTTTCCACACTTGCGACATGACACTTCGATGGGCATACGGTGGTTCCGTCTAAGAAACGAAGAGATATCACTAAAGGACTCGCATCTTGACAGATATTCCGTTCAAAATGAAACTGCGCTGCGCAAGCCTGAACTCAGGCGGGGCCTCGTGGATAGAATTTTTCATGGTAACGAATATCCGGCAACGAAATTCCTGACAGTTTATTCTTCCTTATCAGGTCACGAACAATCTGCGAACAAAAGAAACGAAAGTCCTGCCCGCCTCCAATTCCAGTGGGGATGTCCGGAACCGAAATAATGTTTGGAGACGGATAGATGAGTTGGTCGTGGTATGGAAACCCGAGCGTACGACGAGTGCGAAGGCAGCGTGGACAGGATCCTTCATCCAAATCCTGCCCGCCAGGACGGTTGTAACACCACTTAGGCCGAAGCGCGAGGCACTTGGATTCGTACTGCTTCCAAAGGACGTACAGGTTCTCCGCCTTGCGAGTCTTTCCACAAGGAATGTATTCAACTCCTTCAATCTCATGTTCGTGAAATACATCCTTCACTCGCTGACGGACGATCATCTTTGGCGTATCGTTGGCGTATCCCCAGAAATCGGTCCCAACAGGGAGAGTTCGGTCCTCGTCGAATCCAATTTCTCGCAAATGGCCTTCGTCAATCTTGTCGCATAATTCGCACCGGCGAAGCGCCTGAAAGCGTTCCAGCAGCGTCTCTTGCCCGGTCTTTCGATCATACGCATGCATTAGCCAAACATCCGTCCGAGGTGTGGTGGGATTCATCCGATACCATCTCATCAAAAAGATCCGCTCAGAATTGTGGAAAGCACCTCCGATTGAAATCTGGGAAGGTGCGAGCCGTTCTCATACGTTGAGTAGAAATCCTCTAGTGCTGAGAGTCGATCTCGCATCCGGTTTGCTGCCTGTATGGATGTGCCGCTATTCGTCGAACTGTGCATTAAGTGCGGAAATCGATTCTGTAGGAATTCCCGAAGTGCTGTGTGCAATGCCGAATGGTCCGCGTTGTTCATGGGGGGCTTCAAAGTGGAATTTCCATTAGGTATCAAGTGTACGATACCTGCGTTTAGAAACCTTCGGCGTCCCGCCCAAGTCTACCAAGTGGCCTCGCTGAAGGAGCAGCCCTTGAGACCGGATCTCCTCAGAATCTGGCGTACTTGGTCCGAGCAAAGAAATGCCCAGTTCACTCCCAGACGCGTCTCTAATGGTATCGACGGAACAGTGATCACCATTTCGTCGGGTAAACGCAATGACGCGAGGCGTGGGTGTCCGACGGTGAAAATAGCTCGATTGCAGACCGTACACCATTCAATAACTGGGTTTTCAGTGGCGAAGAGCGGTGTTGGTCGCAACCAATCTCCAACCGGAGTGGAACAGTCCGCTTGATGACCAGGCGCAAGAACAAACAAACTTCCTACTTTTGGACTGAAACCGCACGGATGAAACTGCAATCCCGCTATTCCCTCAGTTCCACAAACGTCTCGAAACTGCTCTGATGCGATTGTCATGGGAAGATCGAGGACTTCCGAATACAGGTCGTTTCGGATCGAAAATTTGCGGTCTGGCTCGAACCCGAGTTTCAAAATCTCCGCTTCATCAAACTTCTCGCAATGTCGACATGATTTGAGCCCGGAAAATTTTTCCCGCAGAATACGCTGCCAGCCTCGATCGACACGCTGCACAACTAGTGCTACGTTCAGTCCATGCTGCCCTCTCCCCGTCAGCCAGTACCATTTCAATGGAATTGTCCTGAAAAGAGTGTTTGCAAGACTTCGGTGCGAAATGGTCCAAGATGCGTACCGCCCTGATACTGCGCGTAGAAATCATCGAAAGCATTTACTCGATCAGTCCACGAATAATTCGCTCGAATTGTTGCACCACTGTTTCCCGCTCCATGCATCAATCTAGGAAATCTGTTTTGCAGGAACTGGCGCAACGCCGTGTGGAGACCACTATGGTTGGCGTTAGACATATTCGTGAGAGATGGGTGCTGGTACGGAACCGTGCTGCCAAGCCATTTTGGCCAATAATGATGGCATGCATTATGAACAAGAACGCCACTTGTGCCCACATGGTAGACATGTTCGGCATCGACTTCGAAGTTAAAGACTTCAACTGGCGGGCCGCGACGTGGAGTGATGCGGGTGACTTGAACGATCGTGCCATCAGCGGATTGCAGGTTCTCGCCGATTTGCAGCTGTCCGGCTTCCACGAACTGCTCTCGATCGACGCTCCAGAACGGATGATTGTCCGTGCAGCCAAACGGCTCCGTCTCACCGCCGACCTGAACGTCAATCACATTCGCCGCTGCGTGCCGAAACGTCCCGGTGACAAGCCGACGACCAGATTCAGCCGCATCAAGGGCCGGACAGGGATCAATTGCTGTGACTTTTGCCAGGCCCTGAGCACCCAGCTCCGGGAGATCCAAATAAATCCGCTGATCCAGCAAAAGCTGTTGGAGCTTGTAGTCGGTCGTGTCTTTCGCTGCGGTGACGTGAACGGGCGATTGATACAGTGACTGAGGATC